>NVWB01000132.1 GCA_002733575.1 Blastopirellula sp.
GGCCTTGGTTGAGGTGATTGAGTCGGTTAAAAGGCCACGTCGATTGGTCTTCGAAGAAGGTGCGTTGGCGTCTTGGCTGAGTCGTAACTTGAGGGATCATGTTGATGAACTTGTGGTTTGCGATCCGCGTCGTAATCATTTAATCACCAAAGATGGAGACAAAGATGACTCGATTGATGCCGAAAAACTGGCCCATTTATACCGTGGCAACTATTTGCGAATTGTCCATCAACCGGAGACTCTTAACCGTGCGTTACTGAAACAGAATGTTGGGTTTTATTACGACCATATCAATCAACGCGTGCGACGAGGCTTATATTTATTGTCCCAATTACGACGTCATGGCGAATTGGATATCACGACAAAACAGCTCAAGGAAGAAGACCCTAAAATACTGTGGCGTAACATGCCGAAACAAACTTTGCTCCGAAATAACTTGCAGCGACTGTGGTGTTCGTACCAATTGCTGCTTGCACAAGAGACTGAACTGCGAACCGAATTACATCGTGCGGCGCGTCGAGAAGAAGTGGTTCGTCGGTTGGAAGAAGTGCCCGGCATTGGCTGGTTGCGAGCCGTTACCTTTTTCGTTTAYATCGACACGCCTGAWCGTTTYAAAAGYAAATCRGCATTRTGGAAATACTGCGGAATTGGACTCGAACGTCAACACAGTGGTGTCGCTCGAACSAATGTGCGACTGGTGAAACGATACAATCGACGACTCAAAAACGTGGTGATCGGCGCGGCCCAAACGGCAGCGACGATGTCGACGACACCGTTTGGTAAAAAATATATCCATTGGACTCAGAAGGAAGGATTATCACACTCGAAAGCGAGACGCAACTTAGCTCGTTGCATTGCCAGTACGCTTTGGAGTCTTTGGAAAACTGGTGACCATTACGATCCGGCAAAAGTGCGTGGGAAAATGTAGACCTAAACAATGAAAGAAGTGAAAGCAAGGTGCAAACGAGCGACAACCGAGTTCCTAGTGTAGCGCTAGAACGGGCCTCCGGCCTCGATTCTCAGGCGGTGAATGAACCGGTTGTTTTACTAAAAATCAAACGCTCAGATATTCCTATAGACCTCGATTCGAGAGTCCCTAATAGGTGCATAAGCGATTTCTTCAAAGAAAGAAAACGCCCAACCAACTGGAAATATAGCCCAACAAACGCAATTCGCTTCCGACAAACCAGGTCAACAACCAACACAAATTGCCAACGTAAACAGCAACAAACATCACGTGCCCAATTTCTCCAAGAAAAAGAAAATGAGCACGCACAGAAGAAATACGTCCTGACAGAGGGCTTCCTATAGGTGCTACACGAGATGAAAGAATTTGGCACACCGAGATAAAAGCGTTCGGCACAGTGAAATTAAAAATGCTCTAACCAATTATTCGGAAACGGCCTCTTCGACGACAGGTTCGAGAATCTCTTCTTCGAGAATCACTTCTTCTTCTTCTTCGAGAGGCAGCCCTTCATCGACCGGGCCGATCAGCACACTGTCGATTGCCTTCTTCAACTCAGCGGTTAGATCGACTTCAAAGTTCTCATCAGGAATTTCTTTTTCATCGGCCAGCTTTTTACACTCGGCGATAAACCCGCGTAGCTCTTCATCGGTTACTTTTTCTTTGAATTGATATTGGTCGTTGTTGTCTTTGTCTGCAATTTTATCCATTGCTGGATCAAGTTCATTTTCCTCGATCATGCCCTCAAATAACCCATGCATCACTCTTTGAAGCTGCTTGGTCGCATCTTCTTTCTCTTCTTCCGATAAACCAGAAGGTTCTAGATAGGCATAACGGACAACTTCAACAGGTATTGCCGTAAATGCCGGTGATTCAGCCATATTTTCAACAATGCTCCCCAGTTGCTCTAATGAAATTTCATCGGACTTTACCCCCTCTGCTACACGGTTAATTTCCGCTTTCATTCCAATCTTTTGATCTTCTGGCAGTAAGGATTCGTCGATTATTTGTACCAAAGCTCCTTGGGCCATATTCGTAAGACCTGTTTTGGCTAGGTTTGCTCCATTTTGAATCAAATAATAGATACCACCACATGTAATTGCTAAACCAAGGATAAATACAACAGCACACCCTGTCAGAACTATTCCAACGGTATTTGATTTCTTTTCTGTGGTCATGACGCTATCCCAGTGATATATGAACTGAACAAACTAAAATTGTTATTTTTTGGGTGGCACTGCTTTCATCTTACTAAATTGTTCGTATTGCGTGTTGATATCTTGGAGGCCAGGTAACCCAGAATGAATATAAAGTCCGTAAATCAAAGTGAGTGACTCTCCTTTGTTTAATTCAATCGGCTTTTCAAACGAAAGGCAAGTTCCCATCCAGCCATCGCCACGTACATGGAAGCTAGTGGGGTGATTGATATTGCTCGGGTGATCCATCAGCGTAATTCCTTCAATCACGCCGGGTGCAATAGGGCCAGAATAATCGACCCACTTTGCCGGTTTGCGAAAGACCTGCTTCTCATTCACTTGGCCTTCCGAATTACGAATGATTCCACCGCCATCATGTACGCCGATGGTTTTTGCCATGCGAACGCCAGTCAACCCAAACGCGGTATCTTCAAATGTGACTTTTGGCTGCATGGCCGTAAATTCAATTTGCAGCACCAGCATCCATTGTTGTTTTTCTAGTGGCAAGAACTGCATCGTGCGGCGTTCTTCTAGCAGAATTTGATCTTTGGCGGTATCAATCCAATGATTCTTCGTTTCAATCATGGCCAACTCGTCCGAGTCTTCGTAACGGTGTACCCATTGCTGACGTATCTTGCCGGTGCCGGCGTCTCCCCAGAAATTGACGCCATTGACGATATGATGAGTCACCCAGACTGAATTATGATGACTGTGCCCATTGGGATCATGCGGATGACCCATCCGTGTTAAACTTCGACCCGAAGGCCCAATCACGGGGTAGAGAAAAGGACGTTCTAATGATTGACCAAAGTGGTAACGTGTGATCTCTTTTCCGTTGCGTGTGACCGAGGCTTGGTCATACGGAATCGGAAGAACCTGCATTTGAGGGACAGGTTTTGCACTGGCAAGTTTGTCATCGGCATTCGATTGATGCGAGACAATCAGTGCAAAAGTCAAACAGACGCTTGCCGAAACAAATCGTAAGACCGGGTAATTCACATGGACAAAAAATGTCATCGCTGGTTCCTCATAGAGTAAAACTCGACACTTCCCAAAAAAACCGGTGGTTCTTTCAGGAACTCACCGGCTTATTGAGTTCATCCCACTCGGCTTATTCACCAGCCCAATAGTCGATCACATGCACGTCTTCCATGTGAGGCCCTAGTACTTTGCCGAAGGCTTTATGGGCAGGGTGCGGTAGATAAGCGTCACGGCCTGCTTCGCTATCAAAGGTTAATAGAAAACAGTGGGTGAAACCTTTGTCGTGTTTTTCAGGGCTGTTGTTGATGCCCCATTCAAAATCTTTGATCGACGGAATTTTACTCGGCAGTGCGCGAAAGGCATCTTCAATCGCTTTGATATCTTTCGCGGTTGCGGTCTCTTTGAATTTAAACAAAACCACATGCCGCAGTTTTTTGCCGGTGGCTTCGGCTGCTGCCACATTCTCAGTAGGCACAACGATAGGTGAGTCCACAGTTTTCTCCTTGCTGGTTGCAAAAACAACCATAATGGCAATCGCAGATAAAATCGTCGCCAAAGCTGGAACTCGGATGAATTTATTCATGGGTCAATACTCGTTCTATGAAGGAGGGAAACTTGGGTGAGGCACCGCGTTCAGCAGCACCGGGGTTGAACCCTCAGTATACCCGTCTCATCACAGAACACAACAAACTGTACTGACGCATCATCTTAAGAACAGTAAAACGTAGACCGTGGCCATGGCTATGTGGAGCATCGCAAACGGGAAAGCGATTTTCACAAAACCAGCAAAAGACATCGGCAATTTGTATTTATGAATCAGTGTTACCGCAACTAAAGTCGATGCCGAGCCGATTGGGGTCAAGTTGCCTCCTAGATTAGCCCCGAAGATGATCGACCACCATAGACCCGAAGAAGTTGGTGTGCCTAGATCGCTTAAGATATTTGCCAACATGGCCGCAAGTGGAATGTTATCGGTCACGCTACTAAAACCAGCCGCGCCCACTAATAAAATACCGGCATCCTTAGGGTTCGCGGTCGATGCAGTGATGTCTTTTAGTGCATAATCTAAACCGGAGCCTATCATGTGTAATACGCCAGCGTATTCCATCACATAAATCACAACAAACAGGGCCATGAAAAACCCGATTAAGTCCCAGTCAACCGCTTTATAAAACTGATCGACTTCTGACTTGAAACGCAGCAGCATAATGGCCGCAAATGCGAGAGCCACGAAGCCCATTTCTAACTGTTGCAGGTAAGGCATCACGCTGGTTGTGGCTATCGTTAAGATAAACAGCACAAGCATTGATGCCCCAAAGTAAAAGAAGCCCCAGCTTTCGATGCCATCGTTTTCATCGAAACCGGCCACCAGTTCGGTTGCCTTCTGTTTTTCTTCTTTGGTCGACAATCGCTTGATGTTAAACAATTTGGCCGCCATAAACAGCGTGGCGATAGTGGCCACCACCACAAACGGAGACGCGACCACAAAGAATTTCACAAAGCTAATACCAGCGGCGGTGCCGACAATGATATTGGGCACCGAGCTAATGAGCGTCAGCAGACCGCCGATATTCGTCAGCAGACCTTCGGTTAATAGAAACGAAAGCAGTTTATCGCGGCGGCCCAGTTTTTCCAGAGAGACCGCCGTCAACGAACCTACGATGATCATTGCCGTCACATTATTAAGCACCGCTGAGAACACGACCGTCATTAAGCCATAATAAATCAGCAGTATCAACGGATCACCTTTGGAAGCCTTGGTGACCTTGATTGCAATCCAGGTAAACAAACCAGACCGGCTAGTAATATCGACAAACAGGCTAGAGCCGATGATGATAGCAATCACGCCCCAGTCAATTGCCGGGATATAAACGGGCATACTGATCCGATGCCCGTCGACATGCACATCATGTTCATCGGCGGTTGATTCTGCGTGTTCGCTCTCTTCAGTCGCAGGCGAGTGCCCAGCTTCAGCAGAAACAGCTTCGACATCAATCTCTTCCAGATCGTGTTCAACAGAATCAAGATAACTGGCATGAAATTCATCATGAGAAACCACTTCATGGCTGCCGACAACGATCTGCTCATACGGTAGCAACTGAAAACAGGTGCCCAGTAACAGGCAAACGACAGCAAACAGGCCAGCAATAACCGATTTTTTTGCGTGCAGTTTTTCTTCTAAGGCCAAGCAAACAATCAGCCCCACCAGCAACAGCGCAAAAAAGATGGTGGTGCCAGTTGAAACATCTGCAGAAGCGAACAAAATGCTATTCACTAAATGAAATTCCTTCTTCGATTATGTTATCAGAGGAGCAAAATGGGAGTGTCACGAAGTTCTATCGTCAGTGGGTAGGCTTGTCCGTGCATGGCGAGTTGGTCTTCGTCTTTGGTGTTTAGCACCAGAAGTTCAATGGCATGCTGTTCGATTAATCGTTTGTAGACACTTAAATGATGCCCTAGCACAATCTCTTGTTCAATCGTGCAATCGGCACCTGATTCCAGCAAACTTTCTTTACAGATACGAATATAATCTTTTGGTTCTTTTAACAATTGATCCGTGATCTCAGTACGGGCTGTTTCGGTATCGATCTGCGGAATTTTTGATATCGTAGTCAGATATCTTTCTAGCGTCACGTCATCTTCGACATGGGTGAGCCATAGAGTTTGACCTGCTGGCGTAATGCTAACGGCATAATTCACCAGATGCTCGTCGCCAGCCAAGTGATCGGTGACCGCCATGGTATTTCGTGGGGGCGAATAGGAAAGATTGCCTGAATCGACTCTGGGATCTGGCATGACCAAAATGGGTATTCGTGTGGCCTGGGTCATCACGTCTAAATGTGTGCCTAAGCTGTAAGGATGATCGGCGGCTGGCGTGAATAAATTTCGGTAGGTCACAATAATATCGGGCGAACCGGCTTCGATTTTCTGCAACATTTGCGGAATAGACGCGCAATCGTCGGCTCCAAGGTGTTTTACATCTAGCTCTTGACCATCACAGCATGCTTGCAAGAAGTTCGTGGCTTGAGTTGAAAATAAACGCAGTTGTTCAGTGGGCATATCTGAAACGACACAAACCGATTGAATATCCCACTTTTTATAGTGGAATCTCGGTTTATCAGCGGCACGGAATACCGATTCAAATTGATCTATTTCGGTCATGATAATGTTGTAAGCAAAGTTTCTATGGAAATGAATCAACGGGTGATCTCAATAATCGAGCCGATCTTTAGAGCAACTATTGGGTTATTAAACATAACACCCAGGCCGTTGATTAACAATTCCGATAAACGGCCAGTTTTTCACACAGAGAGAAATCGTTGGAAAGCCCCGCAGACATTTGGGGCTAAATCGGCTAAAATCAAGGGCTGGATGCCTGGTATCGCCTCGATTAATGGGCCATGAGGGCTTTCTTACCACTTAAATCTTATTAATAAAGAGTCTACGCATGAGCCAAGAGTTTGATCCGTTTGGTGCACGTGATACGTTTTCGACTTCCCAAGGCGATATGGGAATTTACCGCATTCAAAAGCTGGAAGAGCTTGGATTCGGCAAAATTTCTGCTCTGCCCTACTCGATTCGGATTTTATTGGAAGCCGTTTTACGCTCGTGCGATGACTATGTGGTCACTAAAAAAGATGTCGAGCTGCTAGCTGGATGGAATGCGGACGAGCCGGCCAAAAACGAGATCCCGTTCATGCCATCTCGGGTTGTATTACAAGACTTCACTGGCGTGCCCGCCGTAGTGGACTTGGCCGCAATGCGTAGCGCCATGAGCCGACTAGGCGGTGACCCAAACAAAATCAATCCGCTAATTCCCGTTGATTTGGTGATTGACCACTCAGTGCAAGTCGACCGATTTGGTTCAGGGGATGCACTCGAAAAAAATGTCGAACTAGAGTTCCAACGCAACAAAGAACGCTACGAGTTCCTCCGCTGGGGTCAGAAATCGCTGAACAACTTCCAAGCCATTCCGCCAAACGTGGGAATTGTTCATCAAGTCAACTTGGAATACTTGGCCAAAGGGGTGTTTGTTAGAGAAGACGCACAAGGCCCTGTTGCTGTGCCTGATACCTTGGTTGGAACGGATAGCCACACCACGATGATCAACGGCCTAGGCGTTGTTGGCTGGGGCGTGGGCGGCATTGAAGCGGAAGCCGTGATGTTGGGTCAGCCCATTTATATGCTGACGCCTGAAGTAGTAGGCTTTGAACTGACTGGCGAACTTCAAGCGGGTGTCACCGCAACCGACATGGTGCTGACTATTGTTGAGATATTACGAGAACAAGGTGTTGTCGGAAAATTTGTGGAATTCTACGGCTCCGGTGTTCGCAATATGAGCCTGCCTGATCGGGCCACTATCGCCAATATGGCTCCAGAATATGGTGCCACGATGGGCTTCTTCCCTGTGGATCAAGAAGCACTCGACTACTTAACTCGCACTGGTAGAACGGCCGAAGAAGTGGAACTGGTTGAAAAATACACTCAGGAGCTGGGCATCTTCCAAACCGCAGATTCTCCTGTGCCGAAGTTTACCAGTAATGCTTCGCTCGACTTGGGCACGATTGAACCAAGTTTGGCTGGACCTAAACGCCCCCAAGATCGCGTTTCATTGGCGAGCATGAAAGAAGCTTGGGCCACTACGCTGAAAGCTCCTGTAGCCGAGCGAGGGTTCGCTTTATCTGACGAAGAGCTAAGTACAACCGCTACTGTTCAAAACAACGGTTCATCGACGGAAATCGGGCACGGGGCGGTAGTAATCGCTGCGATTACAAGTTGCACGAACACCAGCAATCCATCGGTAATGTTGGCTTCAGGCTTGTTGGCCCGCAATGCGGTTGCCAAGGGGCTGAAGGTCAAACCGTATGTCAAAACCAGTTTAGCGCCAGGCTCACGCGTGGTAACCGATTACTTGAATCAAGCCGGGCTCATGGAATCTCTGGATAAACTTGGGTTCAACCTCGTAGGTTACGGATGCACCACCTGCATCGGCAATAGTGGTCCGTTGCCTGAACCAGTGGCGGCAGCGGTCAATGAAGGCAACTTGGTCGCATCGGCGGTGATCAGTGGAAATCGAAACTTTGAAGGCCGTGTGAGTCCGTTGGTCAAAGCCAACTACTTGGCGAGCCCACCGCTGGTAGTGGCATACGCAATTGCTGGAACCACCGATATCGATCTTACGACCGAGCCGTTAGGGCAAGACACTGAGGGCAACGATGTCTTCTTGAAAGACATCTGGCCAAGCAACGAAGAAATTAGTGAGACCGTTCAAAAATCGATTACGCCAGAGATGTTCCATAATCAATACTCAAATGCTTATGAGAGTAATGATCTCTGGAATAAAATTGCTGTCGAAGAAGCCGAGCTGTACGCCTGGAACTCCAGTAGCACTTACATTCAAGAGCC
>NVWB01000019.1 GCA_002733575.1 Blastopirellula sp.
GAAAGAAAGTGTAAATTTGAAATAGAACAACAGAACACAAATGAGTGCCTTTCGGGTGCCACTGGCTCCGCCAGCGTGAAGTGTGACTAGACCGGAGATCATGTGAATTTTCACACAAGTTGAACCATTGCGTTTCAGTAAAACAACTGACACATAAAGTCGATTTACAATTCCGCACTGGCGAAGCCAGTGGCACACGCGGAGGAACCGTGATCGTAGCGGCTTCGCGCTGGAGATTGCTAATTTTATATGATTTGAAGCAGAAACGGGGATCGTGCATAGTTGCCATCGCTTCCATTCTGATTTACATTGCCGGTTTGCGTTTCATCTATTACTTAACAGGAGTTGTGATTGTGGAAAAATGGCCTATTGGTGTTTTTGCGAGTGTCGATGCCGGCTTGGGTGTCAACTTAGATGTTGCTGCCGAGTTGAAGATTCCTACCATCCAATTACATGCTCCGAGTAAGAGCTCGCGTACGGAAGAGAAGGCGAAGGCTTTTTTAGAGCGGTTGAATTCGCTCGGCATTACGCTGACCTGTGTGTTTGGTGGGTTCGAGGGCGAGAGCTACGCTGATATTCCTACCACGGTAGAGACCGTTGGCTTGGTGCCTGCGGCAACCCGTGCGGCTCGTACTGCCGAGATGAAAGAGATTTCCGACTTTGCCAGACTGTTGGACTGTGATGTTGTCGCACTCCACATTGGGTTTGTGCCGCATGACACTGCGGACCCACAATACTCGGAGATTGTGTCGATCACCCAAGACTTGTGTGCCCACTGCGAAGCCAACGGGCAAGCGCTTCACTTAGAAACGGGTCAAGAAACGGCCGATGGTTTATTGCAATTTATCGATGACGTGGCGAAGCCGAATTTAAAGGTCAACTTCGATCCTGCCAATATGATTCTTTATGGAACAGGCGAACCGATTGAAGCCTTGAAGAAAATTGGATCACGCGTTGGTAGCATTCACTGCAAAGATGCCAAATGGGCCGACAAGCCGGGCGAAGAATGGGGCCAAGAAGTGGCTCTCGGCCAAGGCGATGTGGGCATGGAAACCTATCTGCAAACCTTGGCAGATATCGGATACTTTGGTCCACTCACCATTGAGCGAGAAATTCCGCAAGACCCTGAAAGACAAAAGGCCGAGATTGGCGGAGCGGTTGAATTGCTGACCAGCATCAAAGAAAAACTACTCAGTTGATTTCTGCTGCTGAGAATTCGATTTCTTTCTCGGGCTGCTTCTGGCAGCCCGTTTTTTTTTCTTGCTGTGGTCCCGCGGGCGAATCAACCAAATGACAAACAGCAGAGGAATAATGATCAGCGCCAACTTGCGATACACGGCAACCACAATTGCACCTGCCCCTATCGCCATGGCCAGCCAAGCGGGGAGTTTTTCTAACTGCGGATAGGCGAGCCACAGCATCACCATCACTGCACCGACTTTCACTAAGGCCCCATTGATTCCGTGCAGTGAGGAACCCTCTTCGCAGAGAAAATAGATGGCCGCCGAGATCGTCAAACAGAGGACGGCGATAACGGCAATTTTGATTCGGCTGGGCATACAATGATTGACAACTGAGTTTGGGTCACGGGAGAAAAAAATAAAGGTCAGAAGATATTAGATTCGATCCAAACTATCAATCCAACGAATCAGTTGCTTATATTCATGCTTGTCGCTATTATCTTCAGATTCTTTTTCCTTCGTGCTATCGACATGGGTCACCGAGTATTTCATAGCCCGCAGTGATTTATCAATGCCTGCGAACTTCGTTGCATCTTTTCCCTTGTCTTCATACGCCGTGAAGAAAAGCAAGCGATTTAACGGGTCCGCATCGGGTGGAGTTGTTCCGCGCGGAACAGGTGCTTCGATTGCCGCCACTGCCCCGATGACTTCACGATGTTTGAAGGCGACTAGATACGACATTGACCCGCCTGATTTCTTTCCGGTTGCGACCGTGCGAATGGGGTCAATCGAATAAGAATTGGATAGTTGATCCAAGCATTTGCGAACCACGTCAGCTTCGGTACGCGACCAACCAGAATCGTTGGCAGAACCGACAACTAGCAGGATTAAGTTATTCTTTTCACAGGGTTCTTTCCAGAGCTTAATCAGGGCCTTTTTCGTGACTTCTTTCTCCAACGCTCCCGGTGCAGCATGCCAAAGAATGACTCCGGCAGGACGCGAGGGATTATAGCCCTCAGGCACCCAGGCAAACGACTTGTTGGCTTCTTCTTGTAGCTTGATTTCAAGTTCACCCGTTTGTGGTTTCTCGGCCAGCTCTGCCGCATCATTGGCAAAAGCGGCGGGCAAGTCTTCTGAAATGGTCTCAGGCAGGGTAGAAGTTTGAAGTTCAATCTGAAGCGATTCTTCGCCACGCTGAATAGTCAGTTGAACACTTTTTTCAGGGTCGTGAGTCGCTAACAGGGAGCGTAGTTCACTCGAATTGGCGATCTGTTTCTCGCCCAGTTTAGTAATCAAATCGCCTGCGACAATTTTTGCATTTGCAGCGGGGCTATCGGGGTAGACATAACGGATCACCACGCCAGAGGCTGAGGCATCTCGCATCGGCAAAATACCGATAAATGGATGGACAAACGGAACTAATTTATCCGTTAGTTCGACCTCAAGTTCTATTGTTTTTTTCTCTCGACGAACCGATATCTTCACCACTTCGCCAGAGTACAACGGCCCTAGCGTATGTTTTAATTGGGCCTGGCGAACGATCGAATTGCCATTCATTTTAATAATGACATCGCCCACTTCAATGCCCGCTTTTTGAGCCGGCGAGTTGTAGCTTACCGCCCCGATTTCAGCCGGGTCAGAAACAATATCGGCTCCTTTTAAGTTGATGCCCAGTAGCCCTGGCATCAGATCCGTGCCTTCTTTCATCTTCTCGAAACGAGCCAGCAGCCCATCAATCGGCACGGCAAATCCAATGCCAGAATCGTACCAGTCAGAACCGGCCAGTTCTCCTTTGGCTTGCGGAGAAAGCGGAACCAGAATACCCAGAACGCGACCATGAATGTCGACCAGCGGCCCACCATAATTATTGGGTGAAATCTTGGCATCGGTTTGAACCGCTTTGCCCCAGACCCGATTAACCGCGCTGAGTACGCCGACTGAAACGTTCGCGGTATCAGGCGAAAATGTCTTACCCAACGCGATGGTCCACTGACCCACTTGCAGCTTTTCTCGCTCGATAAAATCGGGAACAGTGAGTTGTTCATCGGAATTGACTTTCAAGAGAACCAGCATGCGAGATTGATCGCGTGCGATGATTTTTGCGGTCGTTCTTTTGCCGCTTGGTAAGGTGACCAGAATGGACGTTGGCTTTTGTGCGAAGTTAAAGGCACTCGAAAGAATGTAACCGTCGGCAGTGACAACTGTGCCGGTGCAGGTTCCGCTGGCGACCAGTTGTTCGCCAACTTTTTCGAGCCCACCCAGCGTTTCAATTTGAACAAGCGATGGCGCCACCCGTTCGACGGCTGCTTGAATCGCCAGTTGTTCCAGTTGATTTAAATCTTGTGCGGCAAGCTGGCTGGATGATGCACCCAGTGTGATCAGCAGCATGCAGGCGAACTTCGTAATCGAATTTTTATTTAATGTGGTCATGTGCGTTTATTGAGTTTTTTATTCTGCTTCATTCAGTGTCACGTCAACTAATTCGTCTCCGCGAAGAACCATGATTTGCACCAAGTCATCTTGGTCAATGTAGGAAAGTTCTTCCCGCAGTTCTTTTTGCGATGAAACCAACATACTGCCAACAAATATAATGAGATCATTGGGTTGAATGTTTGACTTTTCTGCCGTGCTCCCTGCGATAACTCGATCAACATACGGTGGTGTTTTGTTCAAAATATCAGGCAGCAAAACGATACCCAACTTAGGAAGCGTAATCGGCTGCGATGGTTTGTCCATCTCTTCATCCGCACGGCGATTGATACTGCGCTCAGCGAGAATATCTTCAATTGAATCTCGCATTTCTGAAATGGGAATCGAGTAATTGAGCCAGATGTTATTGATTGAACTACGAAGTTCTTTTCCCAATACGCCCGCTAGTTGGCCCTGTTGATTGGTCAAGGCACCGCCTGTGGCGCCAGGGTTATTCACGATGGCATCGACAATGTAAACTTTGCCTTTATAGGTGGTGCGGTAAGCACTGCGTTTAGCTTTCAGTTCGGTCACTGCTGAAACGTACCCATGCAAAACACTGCTCGGTTCATTGCCGGTGGCGATGCTAAACAAGTTGCTGAAGGCCAGCACCCGTTCACTTGGCGATAAGGCAACGCTGTCATCGAGGTTGAAGTGGGTTAAGTCTTCGGCTTCAATTTTTAGAATTGCAATTTCTAGTCTTGGATCGGCGCCTTGAATTTCGGCAATGAATCGCCGGCCGTCGTCGGTGACGACGGTAATGACGCTAGAATCAAGCACGTAGCTCCAAGCGGTGAGCACGTGTCCTTGGGCAGAAATCAGAAATCCGCTTTGATACGACTCCAGCCCCTTTAGCCCCCCTGCCCCGTAGATTTTTACAATCTTGGGTTGAACTTCTTTGATCAACGAAGAGAGCGAGGACTCTGCCAGGGCCGTTTGGCTTGAATGGGTTAGCAGCAAAGCGATTGCAAAAACCAAGCTCGCTAAAATTCGTTTACTCAGTCTATTATTTTTGATCGTTTGAATCATTCGGTTTCTCCTTCTGCCTTGACTGTTGCTTCAGGGATATCGAAGTTCCATTTTTTGATATCAAACACATCGTAGACTTCATCGCCATGGCGGATTAAAAATCGATGAGGGAGCGTTATTTCATCGACG
Organism: Blastopirellula sp.; assembly: GCA_002733575.1. Taxonomy (GTDB): domain Bacteria; phylum Planctomycetota; class Planctomycetia; order Pirellulales; family Pirellulaceae. The sequence goes on from NVWB01000019.1 coordinate 4,809, forward strand.
GTGCGATAGTCCGAAAAACGTATTTCGCAAGGGTCTTCATCTTGATCGGAAAACATTTCGATCGCTGCGATTTCCCCGGTCTCTTGGTCGACATAAAATCGAGTTTCTAAGATATCATGTACGCCCACCAGTACATCGTATTGTTTGGCGATATCATCCAGTGGTGCAGTACCTAGATAATAGACCTCGCCATATTTGGCGGGCCCGGTTTGCAATAAATGCTTCCAGGTATGCAGGGCCAGCAACAGGCCACCAGTTCCGGCAGGCGCCAGTTCACGGCTTAGGTCACTTGCCAGATCGACGCCATGTTTTTTGCCAGCGATTACCGCCACCAGTTGATCTTCTTCTAACCGAATATTTGCGTCGTCTCCATCTGAAATCTTCGCATCAATTTCCCAAGTGGCAGACGATGAAGATAAATCGGTTTGAGCTAGAATGGCCTTCCAAACACGGTCACGGTTGGTGATATTAAAGTGGTAGTTGGCGTATCCAACGCGTTCTTCAAACAAGTGCTTCCACTCTTCTGGCGGTTTGGATTTTTTTGTGGCAGGGTGCCCTGGCCGTGGCATTGGTTTCGGTTTTTTCTCATCCCCGTCAGGACTCGGAGGCACAGGTGCCCCACCTAATTTGTGAAGCAGTTCTTCGCGTGAATGGACTCCGGCCAGTTGCACCGTGATCTCGTGTCGTTCGCCATCTCGCAGATAGACGAGCGGTACTTTCCACGCACGAGGAAAAATCCCTAACACGTTTTTAAAGCCATTCACCGTGGTGATAGATCGCCCACCAAAGCTGACGATTTCGTCGCTATAACGCAAGCCACGTCGATAGGCGTCCGACGAGGATAGTATATTGGTAACCAGCACACGAGACTCGTTGTCGGTTGAAACCGTTGCTCCGAGAGTGGCGTGATCCACAATTCGCCCGCTTTTTAAATAGCCAAGGAAGTGCATGATTTGATTGATACTGATCGCATATCCGACCCCAACATTCACGCGGCCCCGTTTTTCAAAAGAGCCACGACCATTGATACCGATCAACTGACCCTTGCTATTGAACAGTGGCCCGCCTGAGTTACCAGGGTTGATCGCGGCATCGGTTTGAATGCAGTCGGCGTATTCTAGCAAAGTGCCAGACGGATATTGATAGCGGTGAACACCTGAAACAATTCCCCAACTGATGCTCGGGTTTAAGTCGGTCGCCAGCAAAAAAGGATTGCCCACGGCGAAGCACCAGTCACCAATTTCGACGCTATCGCTATCAGCAATTTCGGCGAAGGGAAAGTCGTCTCTGCCCAGTAGTTTGATCAGTGCCACATCGCCAGTAGGGTCGATGCCCACGATTACGGCATCGTAAACATTGCCTTCGGGCAAACTGCATTTCATGAAATTACCAGCAGGCTTGGCCACATGGTAGTTGGTCAGCGCGTAACCATCTGCCGAGATCAGCACGCCGCTGCCACCGCCGGCTGCGCCAGCAAAAACGCAGATCGAAGGCACACTCGCTTTGGCAATCGCAGCAATTCGAGCCTGTTCGCCTGCCAGCACTTCTTTGGGTAACTCAACTGCCTGTGCAAACGACACGTGAACCGCGCACACCGACATAAGTGCCATGACACTGCGAAATAGGTTCGTTTTTATTCGTTGAATCATTTGAGTAGACGAGCCTGACAAAAGTGTAGCTGATCGGAAAAATCTCCAGACTCTCCCGCTTCAACTAGGATTTTTAAACGACGAACTCCAGTCACATCGGCATTGATGACAATCGGTGAACTGTTTCCATCGATGGTGTGTTCGGCTAATATCTTACGGTCACCGATTATTTTAAAATGCAGGTTCCCTGCCGATGCAACCGCAGGAGCAAGCCCGACAATGGCTTTAAACTGTTTGACATCTTCTGGTAGTTGATAGATCAACTCGGTTGTAGCGTGCATGGCGATCCCTTTTGAATAGGGGACAATCTTGCCATCCATTTGAAGCGTTAATGGTTGCCCTTGATAATCCTCATCGAATCTTGCGGCGTACAGCAGTGCTAAACGGCTGCGACTGATCGCCGACGGAACAAAAGGGCTCCACTTCTCATTCCGTGGCAGATCGCTAAGAAAGATAATGTTGCCATCGGTAAAGTCGAGTGACTGGATCGATTCAACGGGGAGTTCGAGCTGAACGCCTGCGGCTGAAACTAAATTGAATATCCCTTCATCAGACAAGGTCAACTCGGTTGCCAACCATGCGGCACCATCGGTGGTTTCCAGCTTACAAATAGGCTTGGAAAATTTGCGATCCCCTCTCTGATAGAACAGCAGCCCTTCGAGCTTTTCAAGATTCACGGTGGTCTTTAAATCGTCTAACTCGATGGCAACGCCCTCACTGGTGATCGATTTGATAATCACTTCTTGATACGTGAGCGCATCGCCTCGACGTAACACAATCGCATCCCCCAAGATTTTTTCTTGATGCATCTCGGCCCATTGTTGGGCAAACGATTCGTTTTGCTGTTTCAATAAAACAGAACGCAAACTGCTAGAACCGAACGAAATTTCAACTCCTTGGAGAGTCGTCAGATTGACTTTGCCTGACTCAAAATCCAAGTTCTCAGCCAAGGCTTGGGAGCCGTCTGCCATTAAGACATCGAATTTAGCGGGATCAACAGGTGTGTGCATTTCTGAATTGAAAGCAACCGATAAGAGGTCACTGGTATCCAGTTCTAAAATATCGGAACCTGGTTGCTGGAGCGTAAGCGTTGAGCCGGCAATTTGCTGAAGATTTCCTGCAACGGTTGTACCATCCAGGGTTTGCACTTCAACGGGAATCGCTGAAGACAATAGGCCAATCGAAATGAGTGTAGACACCAAGGACATAATTATTATTAAACAATCTTAAGAAGGTTAAGGAGTGGTTGTTGCATCTTCGCGAGCCAGTTTACGGAAGTACTCTTCGATGACTCGTCGATAATGGGAAGGATACTCGTTGGAAATTTGTTGCAGGGCCGCCTGTCTTTCTTTGGGTGGCAAGTTGCCCCAGTTTGATTTGTCTTCAAACTTTCGTGGATCGACATTGCCTGGACCTTTTCCGCCACCCGGTTTACTATCTTCCAGCGGTTTGGCCGCTTGATTTCCATTGCCGCTGCCTGGTCCAAACTGTTGTTGCTGCTGCTGTTGTTGTTGCTGTTGCTGCTGCTCCTCAAGCTTCTTAATCATCTTGTCTAACTTGGCAACCACGTCCTCTTCTTCTTTGCGAACGGTTTTTCCGGCTCTGCCTTTATCGAGTCGTCTTTGGATGTCTCGCATCAATCGGGCCACTTCATCGAGAGAATCTTCTTCGAGCGGAGTGATATCGCTTAACATCAATTTCGAAACCGTTAAGTAGCGGACCGAAACTTCGGTTTCATTCGACAACAACTTGCCTAGCGATTCGATACAATCTTCTTTCTTTAACAAGTGGTGTTGGCACATCGCTTTTTGAAACAGCAGCATGGCCGGGTCTGCCACTTGGTCTTCTTGCAGATCGGCCAGTTGTTCAATCGCTTCATCAAACAAGTGTTGTTCTGCAAGCCAACGCCCATACTGTAAACGCAAGTTATCCCGAACAAGAGCGGGCAACTTGGATTTTGAATCTTTCAACCATGCTTGCTGTGACGGGGCTGGTTGATAGTCGACGCTTGAAGTGAGTTCCACTAATGCTGCCGTGGTAGGGTCAAGCACAACAGCCGTGTTTGCCAAACGAATCAAGTTGGCTCCAGGCGTGGTATCTTCAGGCCCTAGGTTTTCAGGCCCCAATTTCTCTGGCCATAGCTCGGCCAGTTGTGATAATTGTGGTTCTGCTAAGTCCGATTCTTGTGCCCAAGTGGCGAGGGCCTTTTGCAGTTCGACATAATCTGGAGCATGCCAATCGGCCTGTTTCTCTAGATCGTCAGCGGCCAACCATGCTGGGTTGCCAAGGATGGCGAAGCTGAATAGTGCGGAGATTGTAATTCTACAAATCATCATTTATTTTTCTCCATGATATTATCTCGTGTGATTCTTTGAATTTTTTGCTGCCGCTTGGAAAGATCCTTGAGCATCTCAAGCGTGTCCTTGGCGGTGGCTTGGCCTTTAAGATCTTCAAGATCGGGCAATAAGTTAGCGATGCGATCGGTTCGCTTATTGATCCGAATTTGCATCAATCTAATTAACTTGAGTTCGGCAATGATATTCACCAAAGCTTCTTCCTGAAGCTGTATTTGTTGCTGTTGCTGCTGTTGTTGTTGTTGCTCCTGTTTCTCTCGCTCTTCTTGATCTTTTTGAGCCTGTTTCAATGCTTCAATAAGTTCTTCAATTGCATCAATAATATCTTGTTCTATCGACAAAGTGAAGGAATCAACTTTGGGTTCACCATCTTTGGAACCACTTAAGCGTTCTGCCACAAGCTGCATGTCGTCTCGCATTTGTTGAACTGCTTCGGGAAAGGCACTGGAAGAACCTTCTTCGATTAACAGTTCTAATGCCTTGTCGGCCTCGATCACAATTTGTTTTTCAGCAAAGCTCAACTTACCCGCCTGAATATCTTCGGCCGTTCCACGCTGATCAACAGGGATCTTGGTCAACCGTTCGGTGTCTTCGTAGACTTTCAGCTGCATTTCGAGCATCTTGGAAAAACGGGATTCCAGGCGGGCCAGCACTCGTTCGATTTCTTCTTCACGTAACTGGCGTAAAATCTCTTCGAGTTCCGCGATAGCCTTGGCTAGTTCAGACTGAGCCTTCTGCTGCTCTACAATCGCTTCGTCTCGTTTGGCTTCGTCTAATTTCTTTTGAGCCTCTTCCATGCGTCGCTGGGCTTCTTCAATTCGCTTGCGAGCCGGGAAGTCATTTTGTTGCTGCTCTTGCTGCTGTTGTTCTTGCTGCTCTCCATCTTTGGGTTCACCGTCTTTAGGTTCACCGTCTTTAGGTTCACCATCTTTAGGTTCACCATCTTTAGGTTCACCATCTTTAGGTTCACCGTCTTTAGGTTCACCATCTTTGGGTTCACCATCTTTGGGTTCACCATCTTTGGGTTCACCATCTTTGGGTTCACCATCTTTGGGTTCACCGTCTTTGGGTTCACCATCTTTGGGTTCACCGTCTTTAGGTTCGCCATCTTTGGGTTCACCGTCTTTAGGTTCACCGTCTTTGGGTTCACCGTCTTTGGGTTCACCGTCTTTGGGTTCACCGTCTTTGGGTTCACCGYCTTTGGGTTCACCGTCTTTGGGTTCACCGTCTTTGGGTTTACCGTCTTTAGGTTCACCATCTTTGGGTTCGCCGTCTTTGGGTTCTTCGTCTTTGGGTTCTTCGTTGGTTTTAATTTTGTCTGCGAGATCACCGGTTTCTTCGGTTAGGTCTTTTTGGTCTTTGGCGATTTTTTCTGCATCGTCGCCTCCTTCGGTGCGGCCTTGGATGCTGCGTTGTTTGTTCTTTAGCTGACGAGCCTTTTTGATGTACGATTTAATCCGCTCTTGCTCAGACTTGTTTTGATCGTCGCGATTCTCGCTTTGCAGCATTTTCAAGATGGCGAGTAGATTGACACTTACTTCGGTTTGGCCATCGGTCGCTCGCTTGAGCTTGCCATCGCCTAATAGCGTGACCAAGGTTTCCATTTGGGTTGAGATCAGTTTTTCTTTACTGGCGCGAACCGCTTCGCGTAATAGTTCGGCCCTTTGCGGGTTATTGCTAGAGTCATCAATATCGGCCATGCGGAGCATCAGTTTCTCAAGACGCGTAAAGCCTTCGGTCAGTTGATTTTGACGTTCCGATAAAATCTCATCGGACGATTTTTTAACAGGCTCACTCGGTTCTTGAGCCCCGGCAACATTAAGAGAGAAACCACCAGGCAATGCTAGAATGAGGCAGAGTCCCCCAATTAGCAATCGGTGAAATGCAGTTGCATTGATTCGGTTCATTGTTCGGCTCCTGAAAAACACGAATGAAATCCGCAGGGTAGTCTCTATTAGTCTATAAAAAATGGGTAATTAAAGCGATGTTCATTTTAGTAGATCAAAAATTTGTTGTTTCCGCCGTTTATCTGTATCGTCACGTAGCTTGTCCTGATCTTCGAGTATTGCCCGTATTTGCTCAACTAATTCATTAAAAGTCTCTAGATCAAGCATCTTCTCTAAAACGCCTTGCATGGCAAGCAAGATCTCATCAGTTTCGTCGATGGACTCTTGGGCAAGTACAACGGCCAGATCTTGATCGTTATACTGCCTGGATAGCTCGCTAACTGTTTCCCGCAAGGCAGGGTGCATGGTTTCGGCAATTTGGCTAACTGGGGCAATAATGTGTTCTTCGAGCCGTTTCTTGCGTTCAACCGCATCAATGCGATTATTGATCAGTTCCAGGCGAATCTCTTCAAACCCGAATGAAACGCCGACGAGTTCTTCCTGAGCTTTCAAACTGGCTTGTGAAGTCCGTTGGATTCGCAGCAGTTGTAGCTCTAGCGCCTTTTGATATAGGTCTGCACCCAATTCTTGTTTGGTCTTTTGCGTTTCGCCTTCTGCTGCCTTGGGTGCTTCCGATGGTTCATACGAACTGGCGCCTAGTTTCAAGCGTTTACTCACAAGCAGAATTCGCACGAATTCATCTCGTAGTTGTTGGGTCTCTTGCAAAATTTGTTCAAAGCGGCGGCGGATACCCAGCTCGCGGGCATCCAGAATCGAGATCAGTTTTTCTTCCGAAACGATATCAAACTGGAAACGATTACTGGAACCAATGTTGGCGCCGCCGGTTAAATCGTGCAGGTCACTGGCTTTGAGCGCCAACGTGAGTTTATCGCCTACGTGCAGAGGAATCTTTTTGTTTTCTTTCAGGTCGATCTCCGATTCGTTATCGGTGGAAGCGGTCGCCTGTGAATTGAATTTTTCAGGATTGTAAAACTCGTTGAGATCAAACTCTGGATGTGCGGCAGGGTCGAAGCTCTCACCTTTTGGATCAAACGAGAGATCGGCCGCTCGGTAGTTTTCTGCGCGGGGGTCGAACAAGGTTTCAAAGTTGAGCTGACTCAATTCTTGTTTTTCGAACCGGCGTGTGTCGGTTCCGTTGACTTGGAACTCTAACCAATAATCGTCGACTTGGTAGTCATCGCTCACTCTGCCAGTCAGCGGGAACTGGGCGTTCACGGTAATCGAAGTGCCGATGCCTGCGAGTTTGAGATCGGCCTGGGGTGGATTGTCGGGCGTTGCCGAGATGAACACACGGTAAGGATTTTCGCTATAGATACCATCGGCATCTAGCAAGGTAATTTCAAGCGAGATGTCGCCTTCAAGCGACTCGATTTCGATACTAAAGGTATCACTTGGATTCTCGATATCGCGTATCTCTTCGGTTCTTTCACGCAAATTAAGAATATACAATTGAGCAATCGGCTTATTGGTTTTGCCTTGCAAGACAAACGAAGTCCCTACCGGTAATTGAAGTGAAGGAATTAATGTTTCTGTTCGATTCTCTAGCCCTGTGTAGCCAGGCATGGTGCAGTCGAGCGTGGCGCCAATGACCGTGGGCGTATCGACCACTTCGATATGGTAGCCACTCAGGCGATGATCATAACCAATCAAATCAAAATCAATGCTGGAGAGGATATTATTGAGCGGTTTGCGTTGCAGGCTGTATTGTTGATATTCGTCAGCGGAAGAGCCATCACGTTGCAAGTGTGCTCGTCCGCGGGCTCCGTCTGCTGTTTGGTAAACGAATTTACAATCACGTGGAATCACTTGGTAATTGCGATAGGCTTGCACCAACAGACGCGGCGAACTGCCTTTGGCAACTTTGATCGTTTTGTTCTTAAAGAAAACCGTTTGTCGAATTTCTGTGTTGCCTGATTCTGCATCAGACGGGCCGCGGGGTCGAGTAATTTCGAGACCGACTAATTCAATTTTCGCTTTGCGTGGCCATGAGGTATCGGCCAGCCGATACAATCGATTGGACCAGATCGTGAACGACTCGTTATCAGCAACGGCAAATGCACCAATCGAGGACATCAGCAAGAGTGCTAGAATGCAATTTCGCCACAGCGGAAACGGGTTGAATATCTGATTCAGATCAATGTTTTGAATCTCAAGCAGTGCCTGTTGCTGTGTTTTGGTCAGCATCTCTTCATGAGAGACATCGCTTGCCAAGTCACTACCTGCTGCATCTTGCTTTCCGCTTAACGCTTGATGTGCGGCATCTTCAGGGTGTTCAACCGTGGTCATCAGGCTATCGTGAAAACTGCCAAACTTCCGCTCAATCAAAATTGCCATACTGCGATCATTCAGCCGAACGAAGGCTCGGCGTAAGACCCAGCGGGTAATGATCCATAGCCCTACCAGAGCGATAATACCTAGAAGCACGATTCTCGCTTCCTTCGGCATTTCGTTGGAACCAAAGGTAACAGGCAAGTAATCGAGTGCCAGGCCGACCCAAAAAGAGATGCCCAGCCAGACAATTGCCAAGGCAAAGCCTTCGACAATAACATAGCGACGGATTTTTGACCGCAACGATCCTAGCGCCTTTTGAATAGGTCGAGGTAAGTCGTGTTGTCGGTCAGTTGAAGCCATTGTTACTTTTTAATCGATAAGTAAATTAAAAGTTGTCAGTCGTTGTGTCGGAAATGTTGTCAGTAGTTATGTCGCAAATTAAGTTACGCAAGTTTTGAAAGCCGTCGAATTATCCATTCCAAAGACAATATGCCACAGATAATTCCTAGCAGCCAGGATCGTAACAAACGATCAAAATCTCTGTCTAATAAATCGGGCAACGAAGTGTAAACATTGTGCGGGGGCAGTGTTTCTGCGTTGGGTGAGTAAACCGCTGGCTGCGTTTGTTTGCCGAGTGCGGCATCGAGCCCAACGTAGTAATCAGCACCGGTGGTGTCGGCGATTAATTTCAGCCCTACATCGTCTCGCTGTGGGTTCTCAATTTCCAAATCAGGCACACGCACACGTACTTCGCGTGTTAATAGTGAATCTTCACTGGTGCCTGAGAGCTGTAATTCTAGTCGGTAGTCGCCATCGATTAGCGTATTGAATTGTCCGCTATATTGGCCTTTACCACTTTGCTGAATTTGGCGGAGTTGAACATCGCTGCGAGAGCCATCAGGGCTAATCAGCGAGGCGTTCACCAGCGGTTCGTTCAGCGGATCGTATTGTTCATCGGTCAAATGGGCCCGCACTTCAATGGTTTCTCCCAGCAGTGCCCGATCTTTGTTGACCAGTAAAACTCCACGCGAGGAATCTCGCAGCAAGCGTCCTTGTGAAACGTGGCGAATTAGTTTGGTGTAAAACTTTTCAAAGTGAGCATCATCTAAAGCACGGATTCTCCACATTTCGGCACTCGCCATGAAGAAGACACGGCCTGAACCATAAAAGTGCCCGGCCATGTAAATTGGGGATTCGTTGCTGTAAGTTGCGTCGGGATTTTCATAGCGGGCATAAACATTTCCGCCAGGTTTGACCCCTTTGACTGCGTAGTACCCATACACGCCTTCAAACTCTTCCCAAGTTGCTTTGCTTTGCTTCCCATCATCATCGAGCCATAAGAACTCTGACTGAAGTCCTTCAACGGTCATTGAAACCGGCCAAGCTTTTTCGTTGCCAAATCGACCAAGCCCTATCGAAGTTCCACGACTGTGGAAACTGACAGGGTACAAACCTTTGATCACATCAATGACCGGATCGCCACGCCGCAAGCTGGCCCACTCTGGTGTATTCACGGGGCCAGCGACCACGATTAATCCGCCAGATTTTTCCGCGACCCAGCGTTCGAGCAATTCGGCTTGTTCAAGCGAGAGTGCCGACCAATCGGGATCGAAGGCCACGATACAGTCGTAGTTCTCAAACAAAGTGGCCGCATCTTCCGGGAACTCGAACAGCAACTTATCAGATTCTTGCGAGATACCGGGCTTGCCCGATTGTAGGTACACATCAAGCTCGACATCTTTATCACGATAGAGTTGATTGCGCAGAAAACGGAATTCTCGCAAAGGTCCACCGGCAATCAGCAGCACACGATTCTTACGTTTTATGATGCGTACTTTGGCTTGTTTTTCGTTGTCTTTCTCGTTGTGATCGGATTGCGAATTCGGGAAGACTCGCAATTGATAGGAACGAAAGCCAATGATCTCTGGCGTGACTTCAAACAGAACGGAAAGGACTTCGCCTGATTCGCCCAGTTGTACGCGACGCTCTTCTTCAATGGTCTCCTCAGTGAAATTGCCATCGGCATCGGTTTGCCCGCCAGCGAGTTGCACACGAACGACTTCTTGAGACATACCGATGGCTTGGATATAGCCCGTGATGCGGAAGGCATCGCCAGGATAGACTCGCGGCGGGGCTTCAAGATCGACGACCCGGATATTGACCGGTTGGATGTCAGATCCTAACCCAATCGGGAAAACCCGGATTCCAGATTCCGCAGCAGCAAGTGCGGCTTCGTTGATGTTAATTCCCGCGTTGCTGACTCCATCGGTCAGCAGAATAATTCCAGCAATAGGGCCACCACGTTCGTTATTAACCATGCGAACCAGGGCATCGCCAATTCTGGTCTCTACGCCTCGCGGCAAGAGTTTATCGCTCCAATCGATGTCTTTGATGGCAGGCCCCGATGGACGGGTTTCTGCGGTTGGCTCTTCCGAAGCGACTTTCTGCTCCACCGAAGGAAGCTTCCCTTCGACTAGCGAGGTAATTGATAAATCAGGGTTTTGCAGATTAATTACCGCCGCGGTTACCATGCCGATAATTAGCAGCAAAGTACCAATCATGGAAATATAAGCGGCCGTTTCTTTGGCACCCAAGGCTCGGACAATCATCGCAATCAGAAATCCAAGTACCGCCACGCCACAAATTCCAAGAGCAATTAAAAAGTATTGGCGAGTTTGAGTAAAACGTTCTTGTAGCGGAATCAAGGTCTCACTCTTTTGACTGCTCATGTTCTTATTACCGGTTTTAGGGAAATCGGCAAGTTCCTGCGGCTGACCCGCTTCATCGAATCGATAGACTAACACCTGATGATACTTGGTGAGTTGTGTCAGCAACTCACCTTCGGTGAATCGTGATACGATCTGTTGGATACGCGAAACACCAGAGCTGCTGCCATCTTCGTTCGGATCTTGCAGGCCCATGCTTTGGCTGGTGTCTACCATGACAATCACACGCGAGTTTTCAAGCACTTCACGCTCGGTCTTTTTTTCTAAACCCAGGAACACAAACAGCAAGGCAACGAATGCAAGAATCCGCAAGCAGGTGAGTGAAATCCCGGTGGCCCTGGGAAGCTCTAAGGCATCTCGACGATAGCAATAGATGACATAGGCCAGAATGCCGATCACAACAGCTGTAAACGCGGCCCAATGCCCCCACTGGGTCATCTCGGCGAGTCGTGAGAACTCGTAGGTGGTCGTGTTGTTCGAGGTCAATGAATCGCTCATTTGCGGGCTACTCCCAGGTTCGGTGGGTGGTAGCTGGTCAAGTAGGCAAGTGCCTGTTCCATTAGTAGCAGCACAAGGATTGCGTAGAGCAAATAGTCTTGCCAGTTCGTGCCATCTTCGGTCGACCAATCGTACTCAGATGAATCAACAGTGTGAAAGACAATTTTCGTAGAATCCAGTGTCGATTGTAGTTCCTTTTGTGAAACCACTTCCAAGTCGCTTTCACTGGTTTCAACATTCAGGGCATAGCGGCGAAGTTCTGGCGTGCCATCGGCTTTGGTCAGCCAAGCTTCATACACCCCGGCTTGTCCTGTTAAGGATTCGCCAGTAATCGAACTAACGCCTTGTAGTTGTAGATTGGCCAGTGTTGGGTCTGCGACATTTGCTTGAAGTAACGCCGGCAACTTAGGGTCATCAATTTTCAATGTGGCCATTCGATTGGCACCTGGGGCAAACAGCATCACATTATCACGATACCTGTCTTTCAAGACTTCGATGTCAATTTCGGAGTCGACAAATCGCTCAGGCGTCGTGCGGAGGTTCTCGGTGATGTACGATTGAAGATCAAGGATAAAAACAATGAAGCTAGGGTTCACAGCCCAGCTATTCCAGTCAGGGGCAATGGTTGACAGGCAAGTGATGCACCGGCCTTGCCCGATGGTTTGCTCTAGAATGAAAGGGCTGTTGTTGCGTAACGAACCTAAAATTCTGGCACCAGAATCAGGAGCCGGTTTCCAGTCGGGTTCCACTTCAAAGTATTGGTAAACATTAATCTTTCGCAGGAACGGATTGTTTTGACCGGCGAAAATTCCGAACAATGGATGATCGATTGGATTGAAATCAGGGTCTTGGTTTCCAGCTTCATTTTCTGGCAAGGTCTTGTTCGATCCAATGGGAGCAGGAATCAACCCGCTTTCGTGCAAACCGTCCAGTGATTCAGGTGTTGAGTTTGAACCGAGAAAAATGGCCATACCTCGACCGGTTTCTAAGTAAGCTTTCAACTTATCGCGTGTCGCTTCGTCTAGTGCCGGGATGTCTAGCAAGTAGATCGATTGGTATTTCATTAAGGTTTCAAGCGAACTGTCTCGTAAGAAAGCGAGGGTTTCGGAATTCGATTGCAATCCGGTTTGCACCGAAACCGAGGGGCTAAACACGGAATCTAAATAGTAATGGTTCCGCCCTGCAAAGTTGCCATCAATCACCAAGACTTGCACCTGTGCCGGAACATCGAGCACGCGAAAACGTTGGTTGTCTAGTGAAACCGTGTCGTCAGGCAGTTGGGTTTCAATCAGGTGCTGGCCTGCATTGGGGAAGAATATCTGGGCACGTCGAGTAACTTCTTCGCCCGGCGGGATTTCTTCAAAGTAAACCGAAGGCTGCGGTTGAGCCAGACCAATGTTTTTACCTGCGTAGGAAAAATCAAGCTCGGCGGTCTCTTGCAAATAAGTGGTCAGTTCAACCTGGATGTTGGTCGCCGGGCTGGACGAATAATTTTTCAGCGTGAGATTTATGAATGTCGGAACGCCGGCCGCCAAAGTTGCCGAATCTGGTTCCAAGCGAGTCACGGCCAAGTTGGGCTGTGTGCCGCGTGAACAATCGACGAGATGAATCTCGACCGCCGTTTGTGCAATGGAATCGAGGCGTTGTTTAATTTCAGTCGGGCTACCCCAGTCTCTACGGCGGAAATCAGAAACGATGTAAACTAGTACGCTTTCGTTCTCATCTTCTTCCTGCAGAAATTGATTCAACGTAGTTAAGGCCTGCTTGGGGCCAACAGATTGCTCCGAAGCCTCGAATGTGCGGACGGTTTTTTCCAGTAGATCGGTAATGCTTGAATCAATCTCTTCGCTGAAAATATCTAAGTTGGGTGATATTGTTATGGTGCCTGCCGAATCGGTACTGCCCGAACGCGTGTATCGAAGCAACGAAAGAAGCTGCGGGGTATCTTTGCGTGAGGCTTCTTCGGCAATTTGTTCGATCACCAATTTGGCACGATCAAACACTTCAATGCCGCCGGTGCGGTCGGACATCGAAAAACTGTCATCCAGCAGAATGTAGTGATGCGTTATGCTGCCGCCAAATAAGTTGGTCCATCGCTCGGAAGTGATCAATCCAGCGAACATGGCAACCAGCAAAGTGAACAAAGCCATTCGCGTAAACAGCAGCAACAGTTGTTTGAGCCAGACCCAGTGGCGGTGCTTTTTATGGCTTTTCAGCAGAAAATCCATCGCGGCCCACTTTACCCGTTGGTGACGCATCATGTTGATCAAATGGATCAACACAGGCACCAATGCCAGGAAAAAAGCTCCGGTTAATAATGGATAAACAAACTGCATAAAACGAAATTTCTAGTGGTTTAAAAAGGACAATTAATGTGTGCAATAAATTAAGTTACGGGGGTTTAGTTTATGAATGTTCCAGTTGCAAATGTGCTAGTTACGGTGGTGCATTCCTAGTCGGTTGTTTAAATAAGCGGCCAACACGGCATCCAAGGCGGCACTGGTTCTTACTAAGGCGTAGTCAACCGTGTTCCTGGCACAGCGTCGTTTGAGGTCACTGGTGAATTCGTTCACCGCTTCAAGGTAGCCCTCTCGTAAGGCGCGAGGATTACAGTTGAGGTGTTCAGGAAGTTCGAGCCCTTCAAAACGCGTTGGGCCGCTAAAAGGGAAATCGAGTTCATCATCGTCCATCACATGGAAAAATAATACATCGTGCCCTCGTTGGCGAAGCAGCTTAAACCCTTTCATGGTTTCGTCGATGTCACCAAACATGTCAGAGACAACAATCATCATGCCCCGTTTGGGATAGGTTTCTGCCACTTCACGACAGATTTTATAAAAGCTGGTTTTGTCTGCCGGGCGATTGTCGGCCATTGCTTTGACGACAGAGTGTATTTGATTTCGTTTGCTTAAAGTCGGTATTTTGTGTCGAATTTTGTCATCGTAAACCGCACAGCCAACCGCATCTTGTTGCTTGAGAATCAGATAAGCCAAACTGGCCGCAATGGTGCAGCCGTAGTCGTATTTGTTGAGTGGACCATTGCCGTATTGCATACTGGCCGAAGCATCGATCAACAACGTGCAACGCATGTTGGTATCTTCTTCGTACTGTTTGATATAGTATTTGTCTTGCTTGGCCCAAACTTTCCAATCGACATGGCGCAGATCGTCCCCGGCAACATATTCTCGATGTTGTAAGAACTCGATCGATTGACCGAAGTAAGGACTGCGGTGCATGCCTGAAAGAAAACCTTCGACAATATGACGTGCCCTTAAATCCAGCCGTGCGATGCGTTTGATTGCCTCAGGATGCAAATATTTTTTGGAATCGGGCATCTTGGGTAAGCTCATCTTCCTTGGTTGGAGTCACTTCCAGTATTTTGTCGATGATGTCGTCTTGCGAAATCCCTTCGCTTTCCGCGGCGAAGTTGACCACAATTCGGTGACGCAGCACAGGCTTAGCGAGTGCTTTGATGTCGTCGGTCGAAACGTGTGTTCTTCCGTAGAGCAGGGCTCTGGCTTTACCGCCGAGAATTAAAAACTGAACCGCACGAGGACCGGCTCCCCACGAGACCATTTCTTGCACAAAGTCAGGAACGCCAGGTTCGCCTATTCTTGTTTGTCGAACTAGCGAGAGTGCGTAGCGAATCACGTGATCGGTAATCGGAACTTCGCGAACGATTTTTTGAAGTTCAAGTAGTTCTTCGCCTGAGAGTACTGCTTTTACTTTAGGCGGAGGCCCGCCGGTTGTCCTGCGGGCGATTTCAAACTCGTCGTCAAAGTTCGGGTACTTCACATAAATCTTGAACATAAACCGATCTTGCTGCGCCTCGGGCAGCGGATAGGTTCCTTCTTGCTCAATCGGGTTTTGTGTGGCCAACACAAAAAATGGATCAGAGAGTTGATGTCGAACTCGGCCGACCGTGGTTTGGCGTTCTTGCATCGCTTCAAGCAATGCGGCCTGAGTTTTCGGTGGGGTTCGATTGATTTCGTCGGCGAGCACGATGTTCGAGAAAAGTGGACCTTCTAAGAACCGGAACTCGCGGGCTCCGGTGGTCTTGTTCTCTTCGATGATTTCCGTACCGGTGATATCGGCCGGCATTAAGTCAGGCGTAAACTGAATCCGGCTAAAGCTCAAATTCAACGCTTCAGAAAGCGTGCTGATCAACAGCGTTTTTGCCAAGCCTGGCACACCTTCTAACAGGCAGTGTCCACGGCTAATCAGGCAGATCAATAGTTCTTCAATCACTTCTGATTGTCCAACGATGATTTGCCCTAGCTGCTCTTGCAGTTTTTCTCTGGCATCGGCTATGCGTTGTACCGAAGTTGCATCAGGTTGAGTGGGATTATCCGACATCGAAGATTCCTTTTCAGTGGTGAATCGGCAGGCGTTTTTTGTTGAGTGTATTGCTTGTTGAGTTGTATTGCTTGAGTGGTATTTATTAATGAGTGCTGTTGTTAGTTGAGGTTTGGTTCGTTAAGGAGCACTCTAATTCAGTCGTCTTCCAATTTAATTGACAGCGTTTAATAGGTAGAACTTATGGGATATAGCTCGAACAATCAAACTCTCGTATTAAATAGAACCATCTCGACTGGTTTTAGTTTCGTATAAATTCGAGGGGGAGTTCGTATTTTGAAGTAATCTTAGGTTGTAAAATAAATCTCCAGTTCCCGTTCACAGAACAAGGAGACGGGTGTTCGCCAAAGAGTACTTCAAGCGAACAGGATTCTATCAGTTGTAACTATTATAATCATAAATCATCGGCAGGTCGCCTCAAAATCAATGCAAGCGGGAACTTACGGTTCGGGAATCAGTGGAGTTTCATTGGCAGGCAAGGCTGGGACATGCTTAGGGTATTTAAATTCACGTTCAGTGCTTACTGGCGGGGCTGGAGCGGCAGGCGCAGTCTTAGGGCCATATTGAATGACCAGTTCACCATCTGCCAACTTCAATTTTACTTCATGACGATCTGGATCGCCTTCAAGCATAAAACCAGTACTAAACATGTCTAAATTATCTCGCAACAAGATTCGACCATCTCGCTTGTCGATCACCAGAACGGCAACGGCAACTTTGAGTTGAGGCGTTGGAGCATTATTGCGGTTAAGTCTTGAAACAAACGCAATCACAGGCAACTCCGCAGGTTGCAGAGTTGTCCAAAGATAATTATTGGAGATCCTCTCAGGAGAACTCCAAATCAACTCACCCGTGTTACGATCAAAGGAGTACATGTCACCGTTCACCATATTCTGGTTTCCATCGTTTGGAATACTACGGTAGGTGTCGCCTTTGGTATCTTTGTCTTTGGGCCCATAAGTCAAAACTTGAAATTGATCCCGGCTCACCACCAACTTGATCTGCAAGAGATCATTGGAAGCTTCCAGTGGTGCCTCGATCAAAGTTTTTCCATCAGGAATGTTGATCAGCTTAAATTTACCCGTAGGGGTCAGCAGCGCAATTTGTGTTTCGTCGAGTAGAGCCCCTTTGGTTCCATACTCGGTTACGATGCTCCATAGTTTTTTGTTCTCGATGGGATCAAAACCGATCAGTTCAATTCCGTCATCGGTTTCGTCCCATGTAACTAAAGTCGTTCCCAGCGTAGTCCAAATTAGGTTGGAAGAAGGAACCGTGGTTTGCCCAAGGATTGCCCCATTATCTAAGCTGACAATCGTAGCATCTTCGGTCTTGCTTTCAGTATCGCTATCGTTGTTGGGAGGAGGGATTACGACTAAGTAACGATCATCGGCCACTAGGGTACAGCCTTCGGCAAACCCGTCTCGCTCCCAGTGCGATTGACCCGTGATCACGTCTTTGCAAATCAGACGATGCCCACGTTGAAAACATATCCCATGCCTGGAGACAGCACTCAGCCGCCCTATCGGTTTCCCGGTGACGGTATCATACGCCAAGTGACGTTGTTCTCCGAAAGGATTGTCGGAATTGATAATCTCGTTGACTTTTGTAGCGCGAGAAGGCGCACCAGGCATCTCCAGTTTGAGTTTTTCCTGCCAAAGCAATCGCTCGCGAGTATCATTGACCGGCAGGTTGAATGCATCGAAAGCTTGAACTTCACTTCCAAGAGAGAGTACCAGCAAGTGACCCATTCTCTCGACAAAAGCGGTCCCTACTTGTGGACTGTAAATGCTGGCACCATTCACGGTGCTAAATGGAATCCGAATACGTTCCTCTCCATAGGGATTGAGGACTCGAATATGATTGGTCTCTAGGTCTAACTGCAATTTCTCTCGCAAAGAATCGACCTGATTGCGATAGTTGATCGGTATCGGATGATCAACATGCTGAAAGAGAGAGGTACCATAGGGCGCTTTTGAAATTGCCGCCTGGGTGTAAGGCCAAACGGGCTGATTGCGGATGACTTTACTGGCTGAATTATTGGTAATCAATAAGGCCGCAAGTTGCTTGCCTGTACGCCCATTGGCACATTTAATATCACGAAATTCTGTCGCCAATAATCGATAATAAATGGCCGCATCGTGTGGCTGCCCTAAGTACGTCAACATTTGGGCAAGTTTTGCGGTAGCCTGACCCGCGATCAAAGGCTCTTCTTTTAGTACCACCAACGAATTCAGTAGTAATTCGGCTTCTAAGTATTTCGACTTTTTGATCAACTGTGTAGCAAGCCGAAGTCGTAAAGCATGCGTAATCGCAAACGAATCAAATCTCGCAACAAAACGTCGCATCTGGTCAATGGCTGCGGCCTCGCCGGAGTCACCATCGAGGGCTGCATCTTGCTCTTGCAGGATGTTTTCAAGTTGAGTCTCCATCCAAGCCACGGTTTCAGTATCGGCCTTGTCTCTTAAATCAATCAAGTTACCACGCACCCAACGATTTCGATCAACGGTAAGTTTATTGCCATCGAGGACCAGAGATTGTAGGTGAGGCTTGTCTCCAAAGAATTCTTCTTGCTGATCAAGGAAGTGCAAATAAGCTTCAAATGCTTTTCTGATCTCGTTTCGTTGGTGATAGCCGACTGCGATGAGACGAGTTAGCTCAAGACGGTCCTGTGGAAGATCAATGTACAGTTCAAGCTCAGCTATCACACCTTCATACTCAGTATAATTTTCTTGAAGCGCGATCAAAGCTGTTTTGATGAATACTTCTAATGTTTCATCCGCACGTTGAGCCTCGATTGATTTACGCAGGACGACTAATGCTTCAGACGATTTTCCATCGTGTACCAGCAGCTTTCCATAATCGCGTAACGCATCGGGATCATTCGGATTATCGGCAAGGCGAATCTGAACTTCATCTCTTAAAGCATCGATCTGTTTAAACGAAGAAACATAATTTACGCCCTGCGAGATCACATATTTGTCATGGCAAACTAAATTCCCTAACACACTTTGAGTCTCGATGGGAGCAGCAAATTCACCCGTCGTCAAATCGATTTTGAGAACAGTTTTTGCGGTGGTAGGTAAAAAGTATGAGTTACCACTTCGAAAGCCACGCCCACTGACCATTGCTTCTAGAGGGTAAATATTCTCTGGTGTATCCCAACTAGCTTCCCCTGTTTCTAAATCAACCGCAGTCACCGAACCACTGTTGACGATCAAGACAGAATCATTGTGAACCACACCCAGATACAGCCCGTCATCACGATCTTTTTTCCAGATTGTTTTGCCCGTGGTTAGGTCCAGACATATAAGTTCATCCGTTTCAGGCGGAGTCAGCAGCACTCGATCTTTTTCAATCGTGGCAGACGCATCGTACCAGCGAGCTCCGATTTTAGAAGCTTGCGGTTTGGTAGGATATCTGCCAATACGTGAATTGGTGTAACGACGATTGAGCACTTTGTACTGAGTGCCCCAAAGCAGAGATCGATTGAAAACATCAACAGCAACCACGACGCCAACATTGGTTGGGCAAATCAAGATACCATCGCTATAAGAAGGAGATGCACCAAACGTGTGACGCATGGGATCAACGGCTTGCGAATTTTGGTCAACCTGGACCAACTGTTGAGACCATTGGATCGATCCATCTTCGCTGCTGAGGACCACTAACCGGATTTCGCCGTTGATCTCTACCAAGCAATAAAGTGAATTCTCTAACGCCAGGGGGGCTCCCAAAAATCGGGCTTCGCGTAGACCATTATCGATTCCGATACTAGAGACCCAAACCGTGGAGCCTTGGCGACGAAGATCAAGACAACGAAGTTGATTGGGGGGTGCCGAACTGGAAGATCGAAAAAGGGGCATATTGTTGAAACCAGAGCTTGTCGCCCGATCCGCATCTTCGATGAGGAAAATACGGTCTCCGTCAGAAGTAAATTGCCCGTAGGAACCATCGGACCAGATTTTCTGCTGCACTTTTGCCAAATCTTCTTTACTGATTTCGATAGCACTAGCGCTTGCACTAGAGTCTTGTGAGCCAGCCGGATATTGCCAGATCGACACCCCTGATTCAATGTCAACTCCTATCAAATGCCAAGGAGTTCGGAATAAGACTTGCTCTTCAACAATTAGCGGTTGCAGCATCGGCAATGCGGCCGTTCCGCTTTCGATATATTGTTGCGTCGCTTTTTCAACTGCATCCACTTCATAAATATCGCGGGCAAGTATCGTGTGCCAATTTAAGCCACGCAGCGGTTCGCTCCCTTGGCTTTCCGCATTGCGGGTTGCGCTGCCCCGATACATGACCCACTGACTGGGGATCGATACATCGAGAGACGATGGTACACCCACAAGGTTTTCAATCCACTTCAATGGATCTTCTGCTTCGGCAAATAATTTTGTCTCGGTCTCGCCTAGAATAATTTTTGCATCGGGAGATCGTTTCTTGAATTCCACTAAGGTCTCAACCGCTTTGCCCGTCATGTCTCCTTGATACCAAGCGAGTGCAAGTAACAACGAGACTTCAGTTTCGTATTGTTGAAAGCGAGTGCCATTGGTGAACAAAGGCTGAAGTCGCATGGCTGCTGCCAGAGGCTGCCCTCGATCAAGATGGTAGCGGCTCAACAAGATCGTTGCTTCGTGACCTGCTTGGGTATGAAAATAAAACCGTGAAACATCGGCCAATAAACTGATGTCTCGTTGCTTAACTGCCTGTTCCAATTTGGCCTGGGCAATCGCGCTGTAGAGCAAGTCATACGCTTCAAGACCATTCTTAGGCATCTGGCCCAACAGCTTGAGTGCCGATTGCTTTAGACTGCCACTGGTAGTGCCACCAATCTTCGGGTTATTAAAATAATCTTCAATCTCACTTGAATTAAGCACTTCACCGAACAGCTCTACGGCGTCTGTCCAACGCTCATCTTCAATCGCCTCATCGGCCTTTTGAAAAATTCGCTTCACCTCGCGGGGTGCTTCGAGGATGACTCCCACCTCACCTGAACCGCTCGGACGAGTTGCGCCAAATTGAGCGTAGCACTGGTTGGAAAATAGAACGAGCGAGAGAATTGAGAACAACAGCAAGAACGAAAATCGACCTGCTTGAGAGACTCGCTGCGAAGATCGAATTGGTCGCGGCGCAGGCAAATAGACCTGAAGCTGGGCCACTAGTAATTCGAGGTCGAGCATTTTATTTTCTCCCGAGGCTTCGGTTTAATCGTTCGTCGAAATCCAAATTGATTCCGAATTCATTAGTCACTTCAATTTGCCGTAAAGTACATCTCTCTATCACTTTACGATATTTGTGCGAGGATTGCCAACAGATATCGACAAGTTCTCGATAGTTCATGATAGGTAATCTGCGAAACGGATACTAGTTATTCCATTCCAGCAGATAAATACAACTATACAACCTTAAAACCTATTTTAGCAGTCCAATCTGCTCTGTACTCTCTGGCTTTTCAACAATTTCACGAAAGAAAAGGCCGCTGAACAGGGGCCAAATCACAGCATCAAGAGCCGATTTAAGCTTTTTCAACGCCCATTTTGACCCAAAATCGAACAGGCCCGCTGTAGAAAAGACGCCTTTGGAAGCTAGAAAAGCTTGGAAATCTCTGACTATTTGGCAAGAAAAAGACCTATTTCGGGTTATTTCGGCCTTTTTCCCCCTGTTATGGGCAACTTAGACTTGAAAATCCCCCACGAAACTTTTTAATCAACGCATCGTTGCTAATTGCAGATAGATAAGATTTTTCCACCTCAGGATCGCCTCACAAGGAGGGTTACACCACATGGCTAAGAAAACCGCTGCCGTAAAAAAAGCTCCAACTAAGACCGAAATTCTTAACGGAATCGTCGAAGAGACTGGCCTAGCCAAGAAAGATGTTGCTGCTGTGCTTGATGCACTATCAGTACAAATCGGCAATGCACTAGGCAAAAATGGACCTGGAGCCATTGCTATCCCTGGCTTAGTCAAAATCGAAAAGAAGAAAGTTCCTGCTCGTCCAGCTAAGAAAGGCGTTCCTAACCCGTTTCGTCCTGGCGAATTGATGGACGTAGCTGCTAAACCTGCCAGCGTTAAAATCAAGGTTCGTGCTTTGAAAAACCTGAAAGACATGGTTTAAGCCCTTTGGTTTAAACAACTTACAGACAACTGAGACCCTGTTTTCTCAGTGATCTGTTTGCAGATAAATTAAAACCGCTGGTGGTAAGTATCGAGACTGATACGTGCCACCAAGCGGTTTTTTTATGCTAGTTTTTTATGCTAGACTGGCCTTGTTCCACCTTCCCTGCCCCCTTCGCTCTCTTGCCTTGAATTGAATCCTATGATCGACTCCCGCTACTCGCTACTCGCTTTGCTGTTTGCTGTTGTTGGCATCTATGCCGCTGAAGCTCAGAAATCGGCCCCTTCCTCGCACTTTGTCTACAACGACAACTTTGCTGCTGATATTATTATCAACCAGGTCAGAGTGCCCAAAGCTGGCGAAGCGATGTATACCTATTACGAAACGCTCGGCTGGCGTGGCAAAGGAGGCGGATACGCGGGCATACAAGCGCATCCCAAGGCACACAACTTCATCTTCTCGATCTGGGACCACAAGCAGCACACCGCCCCCATCAAGGCCGTGCATCATGGCCCTGGTACGTTGACCGAAAAATTTGGCGGAGAAGGTACTGGCCTGAAATCATGGAACTTTGAGCTCGGCTGGTCAACCGATGTTTGGTACACCTTGGTTACACGTAACTGGGCCGTCGATGATCACACCTTCTATGGTTTTTGGGTACAAGCGGGCGATACAAAAAAATGGACCCACATGGTCACCATGGATGTGGCCGCAGCCAAAGCACCGTTTGAAGGTGGCACCGACAACTTCATCGAAGACTGGCTCAACACCGGAGTCAACGCCCGAGAGACCCATCTGCGAGGCGGTTGGAAACGCAAGCTAGATGGATCTTGGTTCGCATCGACCGGCGGCCGCTACTCAGTCAACTCCTGGGATCTAGTGCAGGGCAAACGTTCTTATGACTACCGAACCAACTGGAACGGCGGCGTCAAACGCGACGACACCGGAGAATTTTACTTCATGACCAGCGGCGGTGCCGACACAAAACCGACAGCCAGTAACCCCTCGAAACATGAAATCAAACGCACCGAAACCGAACCGCAGTTTGAGAAACTAAAGATCAAAGAACTCAAAATCACAAAGAACTCGGCCAAGCAGCTATCCGTTTCGTGGAGCAACGACGAAACCACGTTGCCGCAGTTTGCGTATCAAATCAGTATCTTTGAAAACCCTAATGCGAATGGCAAGCCAGTTCTCTCAACCAAAAACACAACACCCCATGCCAGAACCGAAACGCTTGACATTTCAGGCTTAAAGCCCGGTAAAAAGTACTATTTGGTCTTGGTTTGCACCGATATTTTGGATCGAAAATCGGAATCCAAGATAGTTCCATTGCAATTGAAATAATCAACTTTTCGTAGGGTGGCCTGCTTGTCAGCCGCCTGTTTATCGATCTTATTTCATTAAAAGCGAAGGCGTTCAGAACAATAGTACAGCGGCACTTCTATTTCTGAAGAGTATTAATATGTTTAAATTATCGTGTTGTTTATTCGTTTTTCTGTCTCTTGCTACTCTGCAAGTTCAAGCAGAGGACAAATTAGGAGAAGCAGAACTAAAAATATTCTGGAAATCTATCTTAGAAAAAAAAATCGATGACGATTCTCTCACTATTCCAGAGAGGATGTCATTTGAAGCTTCCATTGCATTTGAGGACTACTTGAAAAACCGTAGCCTGCAAAACAAAAGATTTTTATTCAAGTATTTCGTTGATCAATTTGGTGAACATGGTCCTGACGCTGATTTCAAATGGATGATGGCTTGGCCTGATGGCACTCTACCTTCTGTGGGTTATAAAAGTTATTCCCCACTGAAAGAAAAACCGTTACTTAATGACCCTGCTTTCATTAATCAGTCGGGACATGAATACCTCTGTGAGTTTATCGTCAAAAGAGCTGAGATCGATAATAAGTTTCTCAAGCGGTATTATGAAATGACGATTTGGAATCCATTGCTTTTTGGTTTTGTAGACCGCCCATCAAGTAGTATTCCAATGCTTTCTGTCTCGTTTAGAAAGATCCACGAGAGGTGCACGACTAACCTAAATCACCTAGAATGGAGTTACATTAGGAGCTACGTTTTGCTCACTTATGCATTTGGGAGAGAAGATCTACTTCAAGAGAATCTTGATAAATCTTATAAAGAGAGATTTGAGATTTTTCATAAATGGTTTCAAGAGAATCAACCCTACTTTAAAGCAGACAATAAACGCTATCGCTGGGTACTTGATGAAGAGGCAAAGCAAAATAAAAAAGTGCTTAATAAATCGAACGGACTTCCAAAATTAGTCCCTCCTAAGAAACCTTTTTCTAATTGGAAACACGGTGATCTTCCTGCGAATTTTCCAATTAAGTTTATGTTCTAAATCCTGTAGAACAAGCTGCCCCATTAGCAAGCCACCTAATGCCACTTTTTCACTTTTTCGCAATTTCCATAAAACGATCCCCCCTGCTCTCTCGTCTTACCAATACCAGTGCGTGAAACGCTGTACTTGCGTATCTGAGTAGGCTCCTACCTTTCGTGGAAAGAACATGTCTGATGAAAAACGCATTTTGTTGCTTATCGATACTAATGATGGTTGCTTCTATCTCAAGAGCCGAGGAACTGATTATCTCGGTGACAGGTGATCAAGGCCCTCGATCAGGACAAATTCGCAGGTTAGAACCTATCCCTATCAGCATAGTGCCCATTGGCGTAAGCGAACTTCCTGCTCCTCGTAAGACGCCAGGCAACTTGCTAACCGATGGTGGTTTTGAATATCCTGACCACAAAGGGGCCGCATACATTCCCCACGGCAAAGGCCCGCTCGGGGCTTGGGTGGTTGAAAATGGAACGGTTGATATCGTCGGCCCTTATTGGCGTGCGTCTCGTGGAAAGCAATCGCTTGACCTGAGTGGCATGCAAGAAATGCCAGGCACAATATCGCAAGCGATTGAGACAAACCCGAATGAGTATTACAAAATTCGGTTCGTGGTGTCCGCTAACCCAGAACCAGCGGATCGACATAACCCCAAGAAGATGAAAGTCTCCTGGGGAGACAAAGAGCTGCGGACAATTACCGTGAGTGCCAAACGCCATGACTTCCACAATGTCGGCTGGAAGATTTATGAGTTCACGGTTCGAGGAACCGATGGTCTCTCCCAACTAAAATTCCAAAGCCTGACGAACACCCCCTGCGGACCGATTCTTGACGATATCAGCGTATCTCACTTGCCGAATCACAAGCCGATCAAGAAATAGGCTTCCACAAAAATACGCATCAATCTTCCAGCAGTGGAAGCGGCATCAGATAGATGATGAGCCCACTACTCAAACTTCACCTTATCTTCGCCAATTAATCGAACTAGATCAGGCAAGTCGTACAGCTTTAAGGCACCATGAATCGAACTCTCTAGTGGGCTATGGTCTACCGGTTGTTTGGCGATGGTTGACCAATCATGCGGAGTGTCTCGCAGGGTGACCGAGGCAAATAGGTCTGGCCTGAGTGCGGCCGCATATAGGGCCACGATACCTGCTTGACCGACACCGACCAAATGCACTCGTCGCGGCCCATCTTCTGGCTTTTGGTAAGTGGCCACAAAGTGCCCTGCGGCGAGTGCGTCTTCGGTACGCAAGCCGACCAGTGGTTGCCCTAATAGGTACGCCAGGTAATAGGTTTTCCAACTCCCGAGCAATTTATCTCGTTTGCGGATCGATGTTTCGCCTTGCCCGCTTAAATCGATGGAAACCACCGCATATCCGTCTTTCACAAGCTTCTCGATTGGGCCGCCTGGTTCAGAGTCACCCAGCTTGCCGTCATCGTGCAGATACAAATAGGCATCGTCTTTCGGTGATTGAGGATGGAATGTTAAACCTGGCAGCGGAACTTTGGAATCGGTATGGAGCACCAGTTGATCAATATGATAATCTTCTCGTTGGACTCGTCCGATTTCTTGCATTGTCGGTGGTTTCAAATCTTTCAAGGGGCGCACACCTGCCAGTTCTCGAATCTTCTCTAGCATCTCTGCTTGTGGCGTCTGCTTCCACAGCTGCTTGCGTTGGCTGGCCAGTTTATCTTCAAGCTCTCCATTGAGATCAAACACCGATCTTTCGCCGGGCAAATGCAGCACTTGACCTGATTCAACACACAGCAATTCACTCGGCGCACGGTCGACGAGTTCCGCAATGGCAACCGCTTCGTCTTTCTTGAGTAACCAACGTTTCATCCAGTGGGCGATGGTCGCCAGGCTCTGCGGCTTGACTCCATGTTGGCCTTCGATCTCGACAAGATCGACTCTTTCAGGGTAACCCATCCGCCCATAAATTTGTTTTGCTTGCCGGAAGTTCGTCCAGGCCCCGTCAATGCTAAAGAAGTCGTCCGTGGTCGAAACAATCAGCGTAGGACGCGGGGCTCGCATCAATACATAGTCTGGGTGATCAAGCCCAAAGGCAATTTGGCCGAAGATATTTTGCTCGGCATCTTGAGGCCCTGTTGTTTCCAGCAAACGACGAAATGTAGTCAGGTAACAAGCTGGTGCAGCGCAAGCCACGCGTTCATCTAAAGCCATCACATAGCTGGTCAAAGTTCCACCGCCGGAACAGCCGGTATAGCCGATTTTTTGGGGATCGATCTCTGAACGACTCACCAAATAATCAATCGAACGCATGGCATCCCAGACGCGATAGCTGGCCGTATTACGACCGACGAGTGCTGAACCAACGCCGATCAAAGAATGCTCAGTAGTTGTGCCTGAGTGACTTGGATTGCCTTGATCGTCAAGCATCTGAGAACGTTCGCCCTGGCCGATAGGATCGAAGCACAAAGCGGCCATTCCGTGCTTGGCCATCATGATTCCAAAACGCTGATTGTAATCGGCCGTCTTTCCAGCACGGTTGTGTCCACAAGAAATAACCACGCCCGGAAAAGGCCCCTTTCCTTCAGGCAAATAAAGATTGGCCGTCACATGATGTTGCGGCTGGCTTTCGTACATCACACACTCAATCCGATAGCCGTCCGCTTGAATAGTGCGAACAGTTTTCGCATTCAAGGGAGTTCTTTCGGGGAAGCCGCCCAATTGTTTGGTAAAAAACTCTTTCATCCGCTGTTGATATGCGGTGATTTGCTCGGGTGTTTTTAATTCCTCAAATCGCTCTCTACGATCATCCAACGCCGCATAGGCCTGTTGCTGTAAATGAGAATAGAGATACGCTTGAGACCGCTGGTCTTCTGACAAACAAGTCAGGTCTTCAGCCGCAGCGAGTTGACTAAACAAGACAAACAAGGAAGACAGGATTAGAATGGCTCGGATCATCGGAAGGGCTCTTTAAGGGGTCATAGATCGAAAATCAAACGGCAAGTTGCAATCGCTTGAATCAACGCGAGTGCCTCTTTCATCGCTTACCGGCAGGCCATTGTCAATAGTTTCGTGCCTGAAATCGACAATTTATTAGGCGCCCGATTGATAAACAAAAAAGTAAACAGCCTTCGTAGGGTGGCTGCCTTTTTAGGCCAGCCGCCTGTTTATCGATTCTATTTCTCTATCGAGAGACAATCTAAAACCCGGTATCAAAAAATTCTCGCACGAAGACACGAAGGCACCAAGAAAAAAAGAAGTTTTTAACACAGAGGGCACGGAGGACACAGAGAGTTTGGGTTCAAACCTTATCCTGTGAATCATGTATATCCTGTCGAAAAAAGATTCTCGCGCCAAGGCTCGAAGCCGCGAAGAAGTTTTGCTTCACG
The DNA here is from genome assembly GCA_002733575.1 of Blastopirellula sp. Taxonomy (GTDB): domain Bacteria; phylum Planctomycetota; class Planctomycetia; order Pirellulales; family Pirellulaceae. The sequence continues at coordinate 32,407 of NVWB01000019.1, forward strand.
CTTTCTTGGCGTCTTTGGGCCTTGGCGTGAGGATTTCTTTTGAAGGACTTTATGATAAACGGAAAAGTAAACAGGTTGCGCTAAACACCGGCCGATTTCGATGTTATACTAGAAGCCAAGGTTTTTCCTTGATTTTAATCGCGATCATTTTCATCATCTGTCCCGTGTGATCTCCATGACCCGCCTTCGTTGCATTTTCTTTCTTTCTGATTTCAGGTTTTGTCGTGCTGGCGGGTGGGGAGTCGGATAATGAGTAATGTATCGACCGCCAAATTATCAGTTCGTACGATTGACCTGCCTGCTGATACCGCGACAGTAATCCTGAAGTCACAATTTCGCCAAGCCAAAAGTGATTGTACGATCATATTTGTCATATTCACCTTTGTGGGATTAGGGATCTCAGGTTTTATGCGGATGTTTGTTTTTTCAGATCCATCTCCACTACTGTCACTCGGTATCGCTCTAACTTGCGGATCGTTCGCAGCACTATGCATGCTGGGTATCAGTTTTTTGGATTGGCCATTAGTTCGCAAAGATTTGGATGCCGGTGTCTGTCTAGAAGCAGAGATAATTGCCAGCCGTTCAATTGCAGTCAGATTCCCACAAAACAGCTTGTCAGCAATTGCATTAGATTGCGGTGATGATACGGTAGTGCTCTTGGGGGAATGGTGGTTAAATGAGACTCAGATCGACATCTGGGGCACTCAAAAAATTCGGAAAGATTTTCCATCAACCCATTTTTCTATACGATACCTCCCTATTTCAGGGAAAGTGTTGTCGGTTAACATTTCTGGAAAGAAATTGCGTACAGAAGAGTCGGAGACAAGTGAGCCAATTCTAGATTTGGATTTCTCAAAATATGCTGAGATAGTGCATGTTAATAACCCCTTAGATGCAATTATGCATAAACGCGAAGTGCTGTAGGCCATAAACGAAAAAGTAAACATGTTGCGCTAAACACAGTGGTCTATCGATGTTATACTAGAAGCCAAGGTTTTTCCTTGATTTTAATCGCGATCATTTTCATCATCTGTCCCGTGTGATCTCCATGACCCGCCTTCCCTACCTGCTTGCCTCTTTACTGGTTCTCCTATCAAGCTTTGTCGTGTTGGGCGATGAACCTTCTGGCAATGAACCTTCAAAGGACCAGTCCGCGCAAAACACAGCCTCAAAGCGAATCGATTATCACGCTGTCCGAGGCCGGCAAGCCATTACCACGTCGACCGGTTTATACGAAGGTGAGTTGCACCTAAAGTTGCAAGGCAAGTCACGACCGCAGCCGATGCAACAGTTTGGCCCGCACTGGAGCGGCGACGCCCACATGTTGTGGGATGGACTCGTGAATGAGAAACTGATCACTCACTTTGATGTAGAAAAGAGTGGCCGATATCGCCTGTCGATTCAATTAACCAAGGCCCCAGACTATGGGCTGTTCTCGGCTCACTTAAACGAAAAAGAAATTGCCGAGGCGATTGATCTGTATGCACCCAGGGTTGAACTTGCCAAATTGTTTACGATCAAAGAAATCACGTTGCAAGCAGGCAAGCAAGATCTGGTGTTCACATTAACCGGCGGAAACGAAAAGGCAAGGAAGTACCGTGGCACAGGTTACTTGATGGGATTGGATTTCATAAAGCTTGTTGATCTTGATCCACCCAAGAAAATCGAACTGGCCAGTAATCAACCAGAGAAGTCACAGCCTGAATTACCACTGAATCAAACGCAGGTTCACTTCGAGAAGATGCAGCCGCTACTATCCAAGTATTGCTACCGCTGCCACAGTGGTGATGACCCAGAAGGCGAACTTGATCTGAAACAATTTGCATCCACCGCTGACTTGTTGGCCAATATCGAAACCACCCAAAAGATTGCTTTGGCATTACAAAAAAGAGAAATGCCACCGGAAGACGAAAAACAGCTTCCTGAATTGCAGCACAAACAATTGACGTCACAATTCAACACCGTGGTTGATCAATATCTTCAGTCAACGCATACACTAGAGCCGGTGGTTATGCGAAGACTCAATCGTTACGAATACAACAATGCAGTTCGTGATTTGCTGAAGCTAAAAGGGGATGTTTACCCGCTGCCTGAAAAAGTGATCCGAGCCGCACGTCCCTATTTCGATCCGGCGACTGGACAACTGCCTGCTGCGATACTGCTTGGCAACCGCACGATTGGCAAGAACCAGATTGAAAAGAAAATCTTGACCGGCGTTTCTCCGTTTGCCATCGATTTACAAGCCGAACATGGATTCAACAATCGCGGTGAAGAGTTGAGCGTCTCGCCTATTCTACTGGAGAGTTTTCTCAAGCTCGGCACTTCGATAGTGAATAGCCCTGAATTCGATGGCTACAGTGAACTGACCGAAACTCTGTTCAAAACACCAGCCGATAAGTCATTTGATCAACAAGTTGAAATTGCCGAGCAGCGACTGCGCGAGTTTTTAGAAACTGCCTTTCGGTCTCGCGTTGAAGAATCGACCTTACAGCGGTATGTCAATTTCTTTGCGTTTGAATTGAAGCGTACCGACGACTTTTCTCAGAGCATGAAGAATGTGGTGTCTGGTGTTTTGGCCTCGCCGCGGTTTCTTTATCTGATGGAGCAAGTGCCAAAGACTGAGAAAGAGTACACAAAAGCAACCCCGTATGAACTTGCAACGCGATTGTCCTTTTTCCTTTGGAGTAGCATCCCCGATGAAGAACTATTGCGTCTGGCCAAGTCGGGAGAGCTATCGAAGCCTGAAGTGCTGGAAGCTCAGATTCGCCGCATGCTTGAAGACCCGCGTAGTCAAGCTTTGTCAGAGAACTTTGCCCGTCAATGGTTGCGGTTAGATCAACTCATTACTGCCGTGCCAGACTTTGAGAGATTCGAGATTTATTATTCACGCTTAGGCTGTGAACAATGGAAGTTTGGCATGCAAATGATGGTGGAACCGCTGCTGTTGTTTGAAAGCATCATGGTCGAAGACCGCTCGATCATGCTGCTGGTCGACTCCAATTACTCGTACCGATCCGATGAACTGCAAGCTTGGTACATGAATCAAGAACAGTTTAAGAAGCGTACCAACAGAGGCCGGTTCAATGTATTTCAACAATCTTATCGCAAACAGAAACTCGACACGCGCCGGCAAGGGGGCGTGATTACATCGGCCGCCATGTTGACCATGACCTCCGGTCCACTTCGCACGCAGCCCATTACGCGTGGAGCCTGGGTACTAACGGTTATTTTCAACCAACCGCCGCCGCCTCCGCCAGATGTGGTGCCAGAAATCGAAGCCGACGACGCGGTGATTGAGGCCCAAGGATTCACACTGCGAGAACGCTTAGAACAACACAAAGTGAACCAATCATGTGCCTCGTGTCATGCGAAGATCGACCCTTTGGGTTTTGCACTAGAAAACTACGACGCCATTGGTCGCTGGCGAGACACGTATCAATCTGGCTTAGAGATCGACGCAAGTGGCCAGTTGTTTGGCGAAGATAAATTCACCGATATCATCGGTTTAAAAGACGCGATTCTCGATCACCCTGAGTGGTTTATGAAAGCGTTTAGCGAACACTTACTTTCGTACTCACTCGGGCGAGAGCTCGAAGTGGAGGACAAGCCTGCGGTGGATCGGATACTAAGAAACGTGATGGCCGATGACGGGCAATTTTCAACCGTTGTGATGCAAATTGCTACCAGCCACCCATTTTTACATAAATCAAAACAGACAAAACACCCATCAAAGCAGTCCAAGGATAATTAACATGACTAGACGCCCTTTAGATCGACGTACTTTCTTACGTGGCTGTGGTGCATCGTTGGCTTTGCCGCTGTTGGATGGAATGCAAACCCAAGGCGTTGCCGCTGGTAAAGAAAACTCTCCGCCAACGCGAGCCGCCTTCTTCTACATTCCCAATGGCGTCGTTCAATCGACCTGGCATCCAACGGAAACAGGTCACAATTTTAAACTGAGCCCTACGCTTGAACCCCTGGCACCAGTGCGGGAAAAAATCACGCTGCTTTCCAAATTAGATCGTATCAAAGTCGTAGGCACCGATGGCCATGCCCAGGCCAGTACCTGTTGGCTTAGTAGTGCCGCGCCGGATGAACTTTCGCCTGCCGGCTATCCGTTAAAAACAACCATCGACCAAATCATTGCCGCAGAAACCGGCAAGCACACTGCGTTTCGTTCATTAGAACTAAGTTGCAACCCTTACGAAGACAATAAAGAATCGGTCTATTTCGATAACATCTCCTGGTATGGTCACGGGCACGTGGCTCGTTCGCTGCGTGATCCGCGGGCGGTGTTTGATCGCATGTTTACCGTGAAAAATCACCAAGCGTATGCCAGTGTGCTCGACTTGGTGAAAGATGATGCGAAGTCGCTCAATCATCAACTCGGGCAACTCGACAAACAGAAGCTGGACGAATACTTGTACTCGGTACGCACGGTCGAGCAACAAATTCAACGCGTGCAAAAACGGCATACCGAAATTGATAAGATGAATCTGCAACCGCCAACCCAGCCGTGGCAGGCGATGACGCGAGACGAGTTCATCCAAGTGATGGGTGACTTGATGATCTTGGCCTTACGCACCGATATGACACGTGTCGCCACACTGATGACCGCGCCTGAACGCTGGGGCACGCCGCTGAAAGTCGATGGCGTGTTTGATAGTCCAATTCAACATCACGGCTGGACACACAACCAAGGCAATGAAAAAGTTCGCAAAGACCTAGAACGGCTCGACCGCTTTCACGTCGAACAATACGCCCAGTTGGTAGCCAAGATGGACGCCATCCCCGAAGGCGAAGGCACCTTGCTAGACAACATGATCTTCACGCTAGGCGGCGGACTAAGCAGCGGTGCCCTGCACATCTACACCGACTTACCGACCGTGATCGCCGGCAGCGGCGGCGGACGAATCGCAATGAACCAACAACTCAAATCAACCGAAGGCACACCCATTGCAAACCTGTGGCTCTCCATGGCTCAACTGATGGGCGTGAAACGAGATCGGATTGCCGATAGTACTGGAGAGTTGCAGGGGTTATTGGCTTAGCGTGACTGCTTTGAAGTTTCGCAGTTTTCATTATTGGGTGGCCACGATGACGATTCCGGAATTGGCTCTGCTTCGGGATCAAACGTATTCGGAACGTCGTCGGTGTGGCCGCTAGGCCATCAGAGGCTACAGCGGCGAAAAAGTGCTGACTATCGAACAGGCATTGCTGGCCGAACATGGCGTGAAACCCAGTATGATTCCAGAACCAACATCCCTAGCCATCTTCGGCATCGGAGCCTTGTGCATGGGTGCAGGTGCCGCACGACGAAGACGCAAGCAGAAACAAGCGGCTGCCTAGTAATAGGCAATCAGACTAAATGATAAGACGGGTAGCATGGGCTGCCCGTTTTTTGTTTCTTGAGGGAGATGGAGCAATACCATCTTTTTCATGCCATTCAATTAGCCATCTTAAATCTGGCACTTTGATATTTGCCCATCTCTAAAATCCTACAGCCCCCCCCCTTTGAGATTTTTATTATTCTTTGCTATTATTCCTATTATTCCCATTTTACCAATTGACCCCATTGTGTGACTGAGGATAGCATAGAGTTTTAAGTGACCTCTAATGCCAGCAAAGGTATTCGAGGCAAACCGGTGTTTTTAGAGATCTACAACCAAGAGAGACAACTATGAAGCGAACAATTCAATTAGCGGTAGCCGCGTTTGTGGCGGTGCTTACGGAGGGGCAGGTGCAGGCGGGGAGTATTACCTTCGGGAATACTTCGGCGTCAAATCCGAATAAATTCGAGGACTTTGAAAGACCAGGAATGCTCTTAGACGGTGAGTTACTGACAAACCAGTTTGCTGCAAACGGCCTCACTTTTGTCGATAATTTTGGCCAGGCCCCAGTTTTATTCAACAATAACTCCTGCCAACCAGCTCCCCATAACCTTAGTGGCATGTCTTACGCTGGATTTGGACTCACAACAAATTGTAGCATTGCCAATAACACTTCCGGCTCAATACTATTTGATGCTGATGTCTCAGAATTATCTTTCGATTACACTTCGAATAATAACTCCAATTACACATTTGAAGCTCTTTTGAATGGCCTAGTCGTGTCCACTCTCGCAATATCGAGTAACACAGTGCCAGCAACTACTACATTCTTGTATACCGGATCCGTATTCGACGAGCTCCGATTCGTGCAAGGAGATCCCATTGGTACGGACTGGTTTTGGATGGACGACTTAGCATGGGAGACGGCGTCAACAACCATGGAACCGACCCCTGAACCTACATCCCTAGCCATCTTCGGCATCGGTGCCTTGTGCATGGGTGCAGGTGCAGCACGGCGAAGACGTAAAGAGAAACTGGCCGCAGCCTAATAATGGGCATCAGGCGAAATGATAAGACGGGTAGCATTGGCTGCCCGTTTTTTGTTTCTTGGGGGAGATATCGTTATTGTCCACAAAAAAAGCCGTAAACCCTTTCAGGTTCACGGCTTATTCAAGTGGTCGGAGCCGGGTTCGAACCGGCGACACTCGGATTTTCAGTCCGATGCTCTACCAACTGAGCTATCCGACCCTCTTGAGAAGATACAAATCTAGGTCTTGAAGTTGAAATTGTCAATCGCCCCGCTGCTGAAATCAAAAGACATAAGTCTTTTTGTCACATTATCTTGCAATAGATAAGCACATTTTGATGGGGTTGCTTGACAAGTTCCTAAAAACTGCCTAGTTTATCTTTGACTATGTGGACCCCAAAGCATGTGTATTGTTCGCATTTTTGTTATCCTAATAGTCCTGCTTATCATAATCTATCCTCAAATCTCTTCTCGTATTCCACAATTTTTTGACCTACTTAATCACATTCATTGTGGTTGATGTGTAGGGTGGAATACAGAAAATGTGTTAATGCCAATGAACGCTCTGCGCTGGATATCAACATACTTCGTTATGTTACTTCTGCTAGTGGTTGCCACATCACCTAGCTTTGGATATTCACCCCAAGATGCCAAAGTTAAAGCGATGGTAAAGAAGGGTGTTGCCCATCTTAATTCTATCAAATTATCGGAGCGACTTGGCGAGAGATGTCTGGTGGCCTTGGCGTTGTACAAAGCAGGCGAACCCAAATCGAATCCGAAAATACAAGAAACTGTAAAGGGCGTCTTGGCGGATGTTCCCGCAATCTCAAAATTAAAAAAAGGACAGAAAGGTAAATTTGTACATGCGATGACCTACGATGTAGCACTTGCATTGATCTTGCTGTGCGAGTTAGAGCCAGATGCCTATCCAGAGGAAATCAACCAACTGATCGATTACTTTGTCAAGAATCAGAAGCCTGCAGGTGGTTGGGGCTATCCACACGAGGATCTAAGCGATAACTCCATGACTCAATACGGAGCGTTGGGGCTCTGGCTTGCAGATCAAAATGGTTACGTTGTTCCAGTTGAGACAATGGAAAAAGTCTGTAATTACATTATCCGAGTGCAAGACCCTGCTGGTGCTTGGGGCTACAAGGGCGTTGATCCCGGACCCAATGCAAAACGTGTTGCACAATCCAATGTGCGATCTCCCTTGGTCGCTGCATCGATGGCAGCCCTTTATATCACAGCAGACTTTTTGCACTTGAACGGAAGAAAAAAAACTGGCTCCAACTCAACCGACGGTGTGCCCTCGGTTTTGCAAGAGATAAAAACCCCAGATCCGAACGCAAGAAAGACTGGGCCTCGAACAAAAAAAGTCAATGTTCAATCTATTAAAAACGCCAAGGCAGGCGGCCTTGCTTGGCTTAAGAAAAATCCTTCATTAGAGATTCAGGTCTGGCGTTATTACTTGATGTACGGGATCGAACGCTTTGAGAGTTTCCGAGAGTTAGAGACAGGCCAATCGGGTAAAGATGCCCCTTGGTATAACAAGGGTGTTGATTTTTTAGAAAAGAAACAAAACAAAGATGGTAGCTGGACTGCTGTATCAGAAGATGCAGCAAGAGGAACTTCCTTCGCCATTTTATTTCTCGTACGCAGTACCGGAAAATCGATTCAAAAGAATGCGAAAAAATACGACGATGGAGTGCTGAGAGGCGGTAGAAAGATGCCAACAGACTTAGCCGATGCTCAGATTAAAGATGGCAAAGTTGTTGGCAAAGTCGAAATCGTGGAAACCGATGCTTTTATCTCGCTACTAGAGAGCGGCGGGGATGACGAGCAGTTGAGTAACATGCTCAATGCTGGTGCAAGTTATACACTGAGCGAAGATGAACGGGGGCGTGATATTCAAATCGTGATCCTACGTCGCAAAATTCGCGATGGGTCATTTTCTGCTCGCATGCTTGCCATCAAGACCATCAAAATAGCGAAAGATTTTGATAGCGTACCCGTGCTTGTTTACGCTTTAACCGATCCCGATTGGAGGGTTGCACGTGAGTCGCGAGACGCATTAAGGTATATCAGTCGTAAGTTTTCTGGATATGGAATGCCTGAACGCGCGAAAGCGGCAGATAAAGATTTGGCTGCCGAGAAATGGAAAGCCTGGTATTTATCCATCCAACCAGACGCTGAATTCCTTGACTGATAAAACAACATAACTTGAGAAGACTAGAATAATTCGGCTGTTGAAAAACGGTTCAACCATAAGGGTATTTTTTTGGCTAGTGCTGACACAAAATCGATGGATCCACTCCGAAAAAAGTCGATTCAGGTTTCCTCTTACGACAATGTCGCAGGATTATTAATTGCCCTGCTGGTGATCATCGGCGGTGCGGTTGCGATTTTAGTGGTCGTGTTTATCACATCTCGTACTTTCCGATCCCAGGTTGCAATCCCGGTTATCTTAGAAGAAGTAGCCGGACGTGGAGATCATGAACTGGGGATCGCCAGAGATCTAGAAGCACCAGGGCTAGAAGAATTAGACGAAATCCTTGAACCTCAAATGGAAATGACACTTGAGGCAATCACCGATGCGATTTCATCTCAAGAAGCAACCTTAGAAGCACTCGAAGGAAATGCCAATGCGTCAGGCTCAGGCGGAGGCTTAGGAGACAGTCGACCACTGGGCCCCTTGAGTGATGGAGATGATATTATCCCACGATATGAACGCTGGGAAATTCAATTCACGTCAACGGAGCTTGGGATTTATGCGCGACAACTTGATTCCTTTGATATTGAATTAGGTTCGTTTGGTGGCGGGTCAAAGATTATCGAATACGCTAAAGATCTCGCGAAGGATCAACCAACACGCTACAGTGGAGCAGGTGGTAAAGAAGAACGACTCTACATGACTTGGAAAACCGGTTCGTTTAAAGAAGCCGATATCGATTTGCTGAACAAAGCGGGTGTGACTACCAACAACAGAATGGTGATGCAATTCTACCCGGCTGATACCGAAAACATTTTAGCTAATGTTGAAAAGAATTATGCAAACGGCCGGCCTACCAAGGAAATTCGTAAAACGATTTTCGGCGTAAAGAAAAAAGGAAACGAGTACGAATTCTATGTGATTCGTCAAACCTACCGCAAAGTATAAATCGACTTTAAACTCTGTTATTAATCTAACAGATCATTTCGCTTGATTACATTTACTAGTGACAACTTTGAGTAAAGAATAAAAATGGATAGTATTGATAGTACTGGTATATTTGGGATTATTGCATTCATCATTTATGTTATTCTCGGTATGATCGCACTATGGGGAGCCTATTGTGTGATTATGGTTTGGATGCGAGTTTCGCAGAAAAGATTTCGGAACGAACTGGAACAAGATGGGTTCCTCGATGCCATTGAAGAGCCACTGATGGCAGGTGACTTTGAAGCGGCGGAAGAGATTTGTGGCTCCGATCCACGAGCGGTTCCTCAGCTATCCCTTTTGGCCTTGCACAATCGAGAAGTCGGTTACGCTCAAGTGAAACAATTGGTTCTTGATCGTTTTCAAAGAGACGTTTTGGCCGATCTCGAATTTCGGTTGTCTTGGGTTTACACCGTGATTCAAGGGGCTCCAATGGTCGGGCTACTTGGAACCGTGGTTGGCATGATGGGGGCATTTGCGAAAGTGGCTGAGGAAGCCGATGCCGGAGCAATGGCTGGAGAGATTATGATTGCCTTGATTACTACGGCATCTGGATTGGCAATTGCGATTCCTTTGGTTTTCTGTACCGCAAGTATTAATGTCCGAATTCGCAAGATGGAAGACTTGGTTTCGGTGGGTATGACACGCTTTATGTCAGTCCTTCGAGCCGCCTTATCTAAATAGACCGAAACCAACAATGTACTCCCTTGATTGAACTTGAATGGCTGAACAAAACCATACTCCTGAAATTGTGGAATCAGACGAGACCTTTTCGTTTCCACGAAAGAAAAAGATTAAAGCCTTAAAGCTCGATATCACGCCGATGATCGATGTGACATTCCTGCTTCTCATCTATTTCATTGTCGCATCAACAATAGAAACCGATCAGGTCAAACTTCCCAGTGCGGATCATGGAGTCGCTGTTTCCGCAGATCAATCGGTGATTATCACTCTGGTCGATAGTGGTAAAGATGGCAAAGCATTGGTCTACAAAGGGGATGGCAAAGACAATTCCTTATTAGTGACTGGCACTGATATTGAAGTTCAGGAGCAAGTGATCACCGACTATGTATCCGCCGAGTTATCACCTGGTTCGGGAAAGTACCATGTTTTAGTCAAGGCGGAAAAGACCGTAAAAGTCGGCGAAGTATCAAGGATTATGAAAGCGGCTGCGCTCGGAGGCGATGTGGAAGTGCAAACGATCTTTGTCGGTGTGGAGGAGTCAAAGTGACAGACCAGCTATTTCAATTTCGATGCCCTGCTTGCAGTGATATCTTGTCTGCCGAGAGGTCGATGGCAGGCGCGAACACGACCTGCACAAGTTGTGGAACCGAGTTAGAGATTCCGAGTCCAGTTGCTCCTCGCTCAAGTTCGACTTCTGGCTCAGGCCCTTGGAAAACAGGTGATCCTGGTGCCTCGCAAGCGGGCAGTAAACCAGCCGGAAATGAACCGATAATCGAAGAAGCGGTGGCCGATGAACCTCCGATACATTTCAGCAAAGACAAGCCGCTCCCCCAGGGAGAACTTGACATGACACCGATGGTCGATGTGACCTTTTTACTGCTCATCTTCTTCATGGTCACCGCATCATTCAGCCTACAAAAATCGCTAGAGTTACCTGCACCCAAAAGTGATACACCTAGTACCTCGGCGAAAACCATTGATGATTATTTAGATGACCCTGACTACATCACGGTCCGCATCGACTCGTATGATACGTTTCATGTGACCTGTGCATCCTGGGATGACGAAAGAGAAGCTCCCAGTCAACAAGAGTTATATGTGAAGCTTCGAGAAGCAAAGAAATCGAACCCTACGCCTCGCATGTTGATGATCACGGCGCATGTCGATGCTACCCATGAAAAAGTCGTCATTGCCATTGATGCAGGCAGTGAAGTGGGAATGGACAGCATTAAATTTGTTACTACGGAAGAAGATTAATCCAGATTACAATGATCGTTTCTGTGCCTTCCGGTGGTTGTCATAGAAGTTTCGATGCTACTTGTAAGAGATGAACAGCTTTATGATGAACGCGGTAGAATTAGTCGATTTAATCGAACGATACGAATATGTAGCGGATAGACAGATATCTAGCCTGCGTAAACAAATATCAAGCAAAAATAAAAAAGTGTCGCCTCAACAGGTCATCACACTCCTGTTAGATAAAAATCATATAACCAAGTATCAAGCCAAGCGATTATTAGATCTGGTAAAAGGGAAAATCAAAGAACGTCCGATCGGAAAATCGGATGGAGCATGGACGAACAAACCGGATGCCGAAGAAATTGTTGATATCGATGCTGGTGATCTTGTTCAGGTGGAAGAACTCGATGCCCTGGACGATCTTGGCGGCTTTGATCAGATGGACACCTTTGATTCTCCTGGAGCCCTTGATTCAGGCTTTGGTGAAGACGCAGTAGAAGAGAAGAAGAAGCCTAAATACAAACAAAAATCAACGCGTGCGAATCCCTGGGACTCTCCATTATTGCTTCTAGGAGGTGGCGGTCTTGTTTTACTTGTACTGCTGTTTGGCTTGCTTGTCATGTGGCTGCAATGGGACTCAGGCGACGATCAATTCCAATTGGCCCAGCAAGACTATCAAAACCAATCGTATGTGCAAGCGATTGCCAAATATGAAAAGTTCCTCAATAACTTCCCTGACCATCCCAGTGCAGATTTAGCCAATGTTCGTTTAGGCATGGCCAAGTTACGCCGCGACAGCGATGGCACATCGAATTGGGAAAAAGCACTGGAAACTGCGAACACCATCTTGCCTGAAATTGAAAATTTTGAAACTTTTGAAGAGGCTCGACCTGAGTTAGCTTCGTTACTGCCTGATATTGTTCAAGGGTTTGCCGAGAATGCTAAAATGGCCACAGTCAAAAAAAATGATGACGCTCAGAAAAATGTTGACAACGCTCGCCTTGCACTAAAACTGGTCGACAATCCAAGTTACATTCCAACCTCGCAACGGCAAGCGCAACAGGCGCGGATCGAAACGATCATCGCTGAGATTGATCAAGTCGAGCGAAGTATCTCTCGCAAAGAGGAACTCAGATTAGCCATTGAAGAGATCGTTGCCAGTTCTGACAATGGGGACTTTGAAGGAGTTTACGCCAGACGAAAAGAGCTACTGCAAATCTATCCTGCCCTGGAGTTAGACAAAGAACTTTCAGCTGCGGTTGCCGATGCTTCATCTAAGTTGATCGATCAAATCCAACACACAAAAGAAGTTCTAACTGCCGAAGCAACCGACCATGAATCGAAGAGCCAACATGTTACTTTTGTATCAAGGCTTGCTGCAAAATCAAAGGTCAGCTTAGGTGCCGATCAATCGGTTGTGGTCCGATTTGAAGGCTCGTTGTACGCGATTGAACTTGCTACCGGCAAGCTTCTCTGGAGACGCCATGTTGGGTTCCCTGACGACAAGCAACCACTGCGTGTCACCTCAGCAGACGGTTCTCGTGCGGTTATCACTTTTGACTCGAATCAAAATGAACTGCTCCGGCTACATGCAGAAACAGGAAAACTACAGTGGCGGCTGCCGTTGGGCGAGGCCATACATCAACCACTGTTAGTCGATGATGGTGTGATTGTTTCCTCCCCGTCTGGGAAAATGTGGCGAGTCGACGCGACTTCAGGCGAGTCCGATTATCAAACCACACTACCTCAAAATTTGTCTGCTGCCGCTGGTAACACTTCCGGGCAACCATTGGTGTTTGTGCCAGGCAGACATTCCAATTTATATGCAATTTCTGTCGACGATCTCTCGTGCAAAGAAATTGTACATGTCGGACATGAACCAGGAACGGTTACGGTTCCACCAATTGCCCTTTTAAGACATTTATTAGTGTTTGAAAATGCGGAGAACGACTATGCGTGGATGCACGTCTGGAAAATCAATGATCAGGGTAAGCTAGAAAGGGCTCAAGAATCGATACAACTTCCAGGTCGTATCTTGGTTGCACCTGAAGTTTCAGAGTCACAGATTATCATCACCAATAATCACGGTGCGATTTTTGTGTATAAAGTAGACCTTGGTTCAAAAACCGAACCACTTTCTGAAGCAGTGAATCCGATTAAAGCCGACCGCGAAGATGGCTTGTACAGTTACTTTAAATTTAATCGAGGCACGCTTTGGGTTGCCGACCATCAATTGACCAAATACGATATGCAGCTTGCCAAAGGCACGTTGATTCGTCGTTCAGTCAACTATCAAGGAAGCATATTTGCAGGGCCAATGCAGACTTTTGGTGATCTACTGATTTTGATACACCAGCAAGAAGGAAAGCCAGGGGCTGTTGTTTCAGCGATTCGTTCCAACCCGAAAAGCATCGAGAAACTCTGGGAAAGTCATATTTCCATTCCCATCGCAGGCCCTGTCATTCCAAGCGACAAGGGCGACTCACAAGTAGCGGTCACTGCGCGTGGTGATTGGTTCTCCTTGAATGAACAATCGCTGGGCAACCCAGTAGCAGATCAGATTATTGACCCAAGCCGAAGGACGATCGCGGAATTCAATTACCCGAATCAGATAACGCTGAACAACGGAAATCGTCTGTTTTCAGCGAATCAAAATGGCAACGAAGCGGCCGTTTACGATTCAAGCAACACCACAAACCTGGTTCAGCCAGTCGGTTGGGAGATACCAAAAGGAACTCAAATTGCTGCTCCGACTGCCTTGAAAGACCTTATTTTAGTTCCTTGCAAAACAGGTCAAATCTTTTGTCTGAATCCATTAACGGGTGCCATGGCCGCGCACCCATTCCAACCACCGCTAGGCGTTGACTCCGAAATCCATTGGGGCCAACCGGTTGTCTTTGGCGACGAAGGAACATCTGTGATCGTCTCTGACGGGGGCACGAAACTGTATCACCTAGAATTAGAAACTACGGATGAGTCCGCCGCCTTAACGCTTCGCCAAGAAGTGGTATTGGAGCATGGTATATCTCAAACCCTGGCCATTTCTGGCTTGTCGATGGCGGCCGTCCATCCGGCCGGGTTTGAAGATAAATTATTGATCTTTCAACTGCCTGAACTTGAAGTTCAGAAAACGATAGATCTAGAAGGTCGGGTCTACTTAGGCCCGATGGTTAGTAACAATCTATTTTTGATTGCTACCGACAAAGAAGGGATCGTTGCGGTGGATGACACTTCCGAAGTGGCATGGACCCTGGATACCCAAGGCGCTGAATTAACAGGCCCCCCACTCGCTGACAATGGCACGCTTGTCTTCTCCCTAATAAATGGAGAAGTCATCAAAGTCGATGCCTTAACAGGTGACGTCATAGACTCTGTGAATGTCAGCGAACCATTGGTCGCAGGCATTACTAAATTCAAAAATCAAATCATCGTGAACGGATACGATGGTACATTACACGCGGTTCAACTGAAGTGATACAAAAGCAGCCTAACATTTCGACCACGTCTCTCGTTCAGCGAGTCGTCTTGCCTACATGTTTATTCATGTCGATGCTGACGTTGTGTCTTGAGTCAACGCAAGCTCAAGATTCGTTGCTCAATTCGCCAGCTTTTGACCGCTTGATTGTTTTGCAAAAAACGGGTGAAGAAGAGTTTAAAGTCGTTCCAATTTCGTTTCCCAATGGGACTCCGCCTGTTGCTCCCAATCCGGTCTCGGTTTTAACGCTTGAATTGGTTTCTGAGCCAGGTAAAAAGTATGAAGTAAAATGGAGAGACATCAAGAAGTACGAACAATTTGGGAATATGCTGCTTGCCGAAGCCAACGAAGTCGTTGCCCAAAAAAAGTTTGATCTTGCGTACCTTTACTTTGAGCGATTATTGGTCGAGTATCCTAAACACAAAGGGTTGCCTGAATCAATTGAAGAGTATCAGGTTCAAAATGCCTTTGCCCTGTATCAACAAAATGAATTCAATCAAGCACTTGGGATATTAGATGGGGTACGAGAAAAGAGTCCACAGCGTGCTGGCATAGACGCTTCCATCTCTCGTGTCGCGGATAAAATTGTCGAAGACTATATCGCCAAAGACCGTTACGATGCGGCGTTTACTTTGATCCAACGATATCAGGCAACCAACCAAGCGGCCCGATTCCCCTTTGTGGCCAAATGGATCAAAGTCTTTACCGATAAAGCCGAGGCCTTGCGTGTTAAGTCAAAAGCGTCAATCGACGCAGGCGATCCTAGAACAGCTTATGATTTAGCAAAAGAAATGCTGCGAATCTACCCTAAATTCCCTGGAGGGATTGAGTACTTCCAAGAGATCGTTCGCAAGTATCCCTTGCTGCAAGTCGGAACCACTTCGGTATCAACAAAGCAACCGAGCTTGGACTCTCTGACTTGGTCAGGCAGTCGAGATCGACGACTGTTCTATCGTACTTTAAGCGAAGTCATCGGCTACGGTGCTGAAGGGGGCGAATATGCCTCGCCGTATGGCAGTTTGGTTCGTGGCATCGATGGAAGAAGCATTGACATTCTCTTGAGGTCACGATTAACCAGCATGAGTGGCTTTGATTTAAGCCGTCAAATTCTGAACAAACACTCAGTCGGCTTGTCCCCTATTACAGAACAGTTTCGCCGAATTGTTGACCAAGTTTATGTCGAAAACATTCTTGATGTTCACGTCACACTCAGTCAAACGCACATTCGCCCTGAGTCACTACTGAGATTTATCCCTCAACTAGACCAACTACAAGAGACGACAAATGGCCCCTATCGTTTCTTAGAGCAGGAAGCAGAAATCACTCGCTATGTGCTTCAAAAAGAGTACCCATGGAAGCAGCCATTGCAACCAGTAGAAATCGTTCATCAGCGTTATGAATCTACGCGGCAAGCAATCGCTGATCTGCGCAGTGGAAAAATTGATCTGATCGACCGATTGTTTCCAGGCAATGTGGCCGCCTTGCAGGATGATGAAAGCCTTGTAGTCAACAGCTATCGAGCACCCACGATGCATGTTTTGGTTCCCAACTACGAAAACCCTTATCTTGCCAATCGCAATTTCAGACGTGCCTTGGTCTACGCTATTAATCGGCAAAACATCCTCACAGGCAGGCTGCTCTCGGGTGGCACTCAGGAAGGAACGCAAGTCATAAGTGCCCCAATTCCGGCAGGCATCAATAACGACGATCCTCTTGCTTATGGATACAATCCAGCGATTGATATCCGACCTTATGAACCCCAGATGGCCGTGGCCTTAATTCGCTTGACAGAAATTGAACTTGCACCCAAGGCCAAAGAGAAAGAAGAGGGGGAGGAAGCAGCAGCAGAAGCAGAAGCAGAAGCTCCAGCCTTAGGAACTCTAATTCTAGGGCACCCCGATAGTGAAATTTCTCGAGAAGCGGTTGAACCTATTGTTCAATTTTTAAAGCGAGTTGGCATCACTTGTGAACTCAAAGTGATCGATGCAGAGATCACGAACCCAGTGGAAGCAGAAGTTGACTTGCTTTATGCCGAAATCCATATAGAAGAACCCTTGGTCGATGTCCCAATTCTGTTTCGCCGTTATGTGGCCCAGGAAAATTTGAGCCCCGCCTTTCGACTTGGTTTGCGAGAACTCGGACGATCACGCAATTGGGAGCAGGTTCGTAACCGATTTAATTCGGTTCATCGATTAGCCTACGACGAACTGCCCATCTTGCCCCTTTGGCAAATACACGATCACTTTGCTTATTCCAAAACTTTAAACGGCGTAACCTATCAACCTGTCAACTTATATCAAAGCATTGAGAAGTGGGAAACTACGCCTCGAATTATCACCAGTGACTAACAATAAACGGTTTTTTATGTTCGGCAAACGGACTAACATGACGTTTCGATTCCTTCTCTTGATCGTGGGCTTCCTTGTCCTCGCGGGTTCCGCTGTTCAGGCCAAGGAACCTTGGGAGTACTCCCCCTATCAAATCAAGGTTTGGACGATCATCTCAGGGCATCCAAGCTTTGACGCATCGGCCCAAGAGCAATTAAACCAATACCTGGAAGACCGAGCATGGTCTGCCGTTGGTTCTGTATGGAAATTACAAGCCGAATCTGCTCCCCTGCCCTTACGACAACTTGGCCTTCGTGATATCGAAGAAATCAACCTCGAACAGATCAAATCACTCTCCCCTGAGTTAATAGACGAAATTGATAAACTGGTAATTTTGGTAGTCTCCTACAAGAATAACCGAACCGAAATTTCGGCCAGAGAGTTAGACTGCCGCACGCGGATCTGGGGGCCCAAACATCAACGCAATATTGTTCAACAGACAGTCGTCGCCAGTGAGTCTTTCGAACTCATTCTACAAGTGTTCTCACCCATCGGCATTATTGATAAGGTGGTTGACCTGAAAACAAGCGTGGTGCTCAAAGCTCAGGGCTTAATTGTGCAATATAATTCCCCCGCAAATCTGCCGAATGGGCATGTGATGTTTCCGGTGATCCGCCGGAATGATCGGACCGGAAAATTACGAGAGCCAGGCGGGATTCAACTAGAAGAATGGACGTACTTAAAAATTACAGGCGAGGATTGGCAAGGAAAACTTTGCAATGTCTCATCCGGTTTTAGCCGGCCACTGGGTGGAAGAAAAAGTGTACGGATCGAACGCTTGGCGATTGCCGCCAAACCTGATCGCCCTACCACCATGTTAACACTTGAGACCAAAGGCGAAGATCCTGTTCCGCTAGAAGGATACGAGATCTATGCAAAAGACACCGAAAATGCCGAGCCTGTTCTCATTGGCGAGACGGATTACAATGGTCGCATCGAGATTCCCTACTCTTCAGAAAGCATGTTGCGACTGTTGTATGTACGGAGTGGAAACAATTTACTGGCCAGGTTGCCAGTTGTGCCTGGGTTAAATGCCACGATGATCGCCAAGGTGGCCGATGATGCCAGGCGTCTTGATGCGGAAGGGTATCTTTATGGCTGGCGAGACCAAGTAGTTGATACGGTAGCCAGACGTCAATTACTTGCCAGACGAATTCGGAAAGAACTCTCAAATGGCAATGTTGAGAATGCCGACAAGTGGTATCAAGACTTTAAAGAATTAAAAACAGTGGATGAGCTAACCCAAGAAGTTCGCAAAGCCAAGGCCAACTTCCAGCAAAACGACCGAGTCACCCAAGCACGTATTGATAAATTGTTTGTAGATGCACAAGAATTGGCCGGCCATCACCGCGATCAAGGTCTGGCAAATACCTTGCGTGATGAAGTTAATGCCGCGAAAAAAGCGAAACTGATGCAATAGCGGTGCGTGTCGCTGCCGGATCATCAGTTGTAGGTCAGGCTGTGCCTGACATGAATTCAATACCAATAATTGATCAATGTCAGGCACAGCCTGACCTACACAGGTTACGAACTAATTGGCCGTGGCAACTGCGATATAAGTTAGCAGCGAACTAAACAACGCGGCTGCCGGTATTCCGATCAACAGGGCCAGCATCAGTTGCCGCTCTCTTCGTGTTTTACGCGGTGTGATTGGCAATAGCGAAGGAGCATTTAAATTGCTCGTGGATCGATCGATTGACGTTGTTTCTTCTTCAGAGAAAAGAGACCGTTCGGTCGCTTGCGAGATCTGGCTATTGCTTTCTCCGCCGCTAAAATCAAATTCGTCTGAGCCACCCAAAGTCTCTCCCATATCGGCGTCAACACTGGCGTACGACGGTGGCGGTGGCAGCCAAGGCGAATCGCTTGAAGAGAGCATTTGCATCGGACGAGTATCGTGTGTCCATGGTTCCAATCGAGAAACAATTTCACTTGCTGATTGGATTCGCTTTAATGGATCTTTCTCCATCATCTCGGCAACTAGGTCAACTAATTCACGATCAATATCTGGATTAAACCGATGAGGATGCCATGGCGTATCTTCACAGTGACGACGGGCTTTCTCTTTGACCGAGCCCCCTGGAAATGGAACTTTTCCGGTCAACGCATAATAAAAAGTACAACCCAGTGCATACAGATCACAGGTCTCGGTAATTCCATGTGGGTTTTTGATTTGCTCAGGCGCAATATAGTCAATTGTACCAACGATTTTCCCGATCTTCGAATCCTCCGAAGAGTCATTCATAAAGTCGGCCAAACCAAGATCCGAAACTTTGGCTTTGCCATCTGGCGTGACTAAAATGTTGCCTGGTTTGACATCACGGTGAATCATGCCCTCTTGATGAGCGTACCCCAAACCGCGAGCCGCTCTGGCGATAATTGCTGCGGCTTGATATTGATTCAGGTGCCCATTCGCACGAATCAATCGGCGAAGGTCCGTTCCAGGGATATACTCGGTGACCAAGAAATGAACATTGCCATCTTGCCCGGCATCATAAGCCCGCACTAAGCAAGGGTGATCCAACTGAGCCTGCATGCGAATCTCACGCATAAACCGCGTGATTGATTCTGGTGTCGAGCGCTGTAGCGGAAGAACTTTCACCGCGACCTCGCGGCCCATAAAATTATGTTCGGCCTTGAAGACTTGCCCCATACCACCTTGGCCAATCCAATCGGTGATAACATACGCACCCAAGGTTAATTTTGTGAGACCCTTCAAGAGTTGATCTGCTTGATAGCGAGTTAGCTCTTTGCTTTTAACAAACGCTTCGGCCAGCGTTTCGTCATCGATGTACTGCTTGATCGTTTTTTTACGTAGCGCAGCAACCATCTTCTCGATCTGATCTTGTGAAATCAGGCCGCTTACAAGCGCGGAATCACGAAATTTTTTGGTCGTAGTCGCAGACACAGTACATTCTTAAAAGGGAAAATGAACTGTCTATTGTAGTTTTTTTTTACGCTCTTGTAAGTGTTTTTCAAGAAAAACAAGCGATGATTGACCTATTTTTTCGGCTAAGTAGGGTTGGTATAGCGTTTCCAGGCATTTGGCACAGGACACCGAATCACCAGCGGCTCTTTTTTGATCGGAT
This sequence comes from Blastopirellula sp., assembly GCA_002733575.1. GTDB lineage: Bacteria > Planctomycetota > Planctomycetia > Pirellulales > Pirellulaceae. Next base: position 52,834 of record NVWB01000019.1, read on the forward strand.
GCTGAATCGTTAATTCCAAGGCATGCAGTGCGATTCCTTCGTCAAATTTATGCTGAGAACCATATTTCTTGTCCCCCAAGATGGGCATACCATGCTCAGATAATTGCAAGCGGATTTGGTGCTTTCGACCTGTTATAAGTTCGATACTCAATCGTGATAACTTACCCAGTCTTTGTGAATCCACAATCACTAACTCGGCCCTCTGAGCTTTCGAAGCAGTTTCGTTCACAACCACCATCCGCTGCTCGCGTTCGTTTTTGCGAACCCAATCAACAAGGTGCCCTTGATTCGCGAGCTGACTCTGCTGTGCAAAGTTGGAGTAAGGCACAATCGCCTGGTAGATTTTTTTGGTTGTTTTTTCTCGAAATTGCTGGCTCAATCTGGCCGCCGCTTTTGAAGTTCTCGCAAATATCAACACACCACTCACTAAGCGATCTATTCGGCTAACCACCCCCAAATAGACATTGCCAGGCTTCTGATATTTCTCTTTCAGATACGCTTTGCAGAGCGTGACTGCGCTCGTCTCTCCCTCTTGGACACCCATCGTGGCCAAGTTCACAGGTTTTGCAATCGCCAACAGGTGATTATCTTCGTAAAGAACCTTCAGTTTTCTGTTCAACATGTACCCAATAGATTAAACGATGCTTGGGGATTCTAATAAGAATGCCCCGTTTTTATTCCACAACACAGATCACATAATCATAACCATGCAAACTCAACCTATCATTCTAGCAAGTGGTTCGCCCCGCAGATATCAGCTATTAACCGAAGCCGGGTTCGATGTCACCGTAATTCGGCCAGACGACGCAGCCGAACAACTGGCCAACAGCAGCGGCAGCCCAGAACAAACCGTAGTGAACTTGGCCCAAGCCAAGGCCGAAAATGTGGCCCAGCAAGTCACCTCCGGCATCGTTCTAGCCGGCGATACACTGGCCGAACTCGACGGGCAAGTTCTGGGCAAACCACGAGACCGAGCCCATGCCAAACAAATACTACAAACATTACGCGGACGAGAGCACCGCGTGCTGTCTGGCTTGTGCCTGTGGAGACGACCAGAGGACCGTGTTTTGAGCCAGTTTGATCAAACCACGGTGGCAATGCGTGATCTTTCGGATGAGGAAATCGAAGAGTATCTCGACTCTGGCCTCTGGCAAGGCAAAGCAGGCGCATTTGGCCTCCAAGATCGGCTCGGCTGGGTCCAACTGGTCAAGGGAAGCGAATCCAACGTGGTAGGGCTTCCAATGGAATTACTGGCAAAAATGCTCGAAGAACTGAACCCCTAAGCCCAAATTTTACGGCAAAGTGAACCTCAGAGCCCAGTGGCGATCTTAGATTACAGGGCTATCAAGCAAAGAAAAACCTCCGGAATGTAAGATATTCTTGCCGATTCAGACGCACCAGGTTTCAAAACAGGGTCCATCCTCTTTACCCTGAGCATAAATCGAGGTAAATTCTTGATACCAACTGCAAGCAAACCAGCTTTCCTTAAGCTACAATTGTTCGTAAGCAGTGGATACAAAACAAGTTGCACCCATAGCTCAACTGGATAGAGCACCGGTTTACGAAACCGGAGGTTACAGGTTCGAGTCCTGTTGGGTGTACTTGAAAGCCCTTTGCCAGATCATTGATCCAGCGAAGGGCTTTTTTGTTTTCTTGGAGAGGGTTGCTCTATCGTCTCTCAAAAAGTAGATGAGTTCATGCTTTTCTTCCAGGTGTCATTATGGCTATAATACACCACTCTTATTAACTGCAATGATTCTCTTTTCACGTGCTTTATTATTCGCAATTCCATTTCCCACTTACTGCTTTAGGAGACTTCATGTCGATCACCCTTACTCTTCGTGATGAAAATATGACAGGCGAAACACTTCATGAGTGGGCACTAGAATTTCCTGAAGAAACGATTGAAGTCCGAGAGTTGATTCGGAGTCGAGTCTATCAAGAGGTTCAGGATTACAATCAGACTTCTCCCGAAACATATCGAGGTTTAATCCAACCCAATGATTCGGAACAAACTCTCAACGGCTTTCGATTAAAAAAGAAGCGGAAAATTGACTGGAAACCACAATTTGAAAAAGCCATTGAAGCTTTTAAAGAGAATCAGATTTTAATCTTGGTCGATCAGAAACAGGTCGGAGATCTGGATGATTTAATTACACTCACTCCCTCCACAAAAATTTCCTTTCTTCGTCTGACACTTTTAGTGGGTGGTTAATTCTCACTCAGACCGAGACATCTGCATACATTCTCCTCAGTTAATTTCTTCAAAGTAAAGCGGAATCGATGTCCAAAAATCTAAAATTGGAAGAACCAAAATCAGACGATCCACTGCGTGAAGAAATCTTATTGCTAAATGAGTTTCTACATGAAAACGATAACGGGCAGACATGGTACTACGATTTCAAACTCAAAAACACAGAATCTGGTAAACAAATCGTTGCCTTGAATCGAGACTCTCAAGCGAAGATTGTACTTGCTTCCCTAACCGGATTGAAGAAAGGGCTTTCAGACGGACAAGTTGGATTTCTGACTGCTCTGCTCGGGGAATTGTTGAGAAAAAAACTCCCACTGGCTGATGAGGCAATTATTACTCTATGTCAAATTTGTAGAGAGGGAGATTCACGATTATTTTGGAATTCACCTTTATTAGTGATACGAGCTATCACAGAGTTCTATAAGCAAAACGTACCATCTGACTTGCTCAAGAAAGAACTAAATACATTCAGCGATTCAATAAAACTAGGTTCCAATACTGATTATCGCAAAGCAGCACTAACACTCAACGAACTACTGGGAAACGCCCCGTCTCTATTCATAGAGCCAGGAGAAGCTTGGAGCGACTGTGCTCTTGCTGACTTAGACAGTTTTTCTGAGGAGAACCGAGTTCACTGGGAAAAATTAATTTCGCATGCTCAATCCGCGACCGGTGGAAAACCAACCGGGAAATGGTCAAAAGCAGCAGAAGCATTCGTGAATTCAATCACTTGGAATGAGTTCCAGTCAACTATGCTCAAGTGGTTCCCTTTGGTCGATAAGCCACGGACCATTCCAAAAGAAAAGGAACATGACTGGGAGCCGGACTACGCAAATACCATTCTTGATCATCATGCCGATCTCCTCAAAGGACTCGCGTGGATGGCAGGCATGAAAGAAGATGCTCAACTTGCAAGAGCGATTGCAAACCTTGCGTTGAGCTCTTATAAGAAAATCCCGGGAATTGGTCCGCGTCTAATTAAAGTCGGCAACGCTTGTGTCTATTCATTGGGTGCCATGCCAGGCGATGCTTCACTAGGCCAGTTAGCTTTTCTCAAGGTAAAAGTCAAATTTGGAACTGCGCAAAAAGGGATTGAGAAAGCCTTGAATGTGACAGCCGAACGGGTTGGCATATCTCGTGATGAACTCGAAGAAATCTCTGTGCCAGAGTACGGGTTTACCACTGTTGGAGAACGGTTAGAAACATTGGGAGAATTTACGGCTCAATTGCGATTGCTCAATAACGGAAAGACCGATCTCAAATGGATTAAGCAAGATGGCAAAGAACAAAAGTCCGTGCCTGCCGCTGTAAAATCTGATTTCCCAGAAGAGCTCAAAGAACTAAAAACAATTGCAAAAGACATAACGCGAATGCACTCTGCTCAGCGTGATCGATTAGATGGGATGTTTCTTAAATGCAAAGAGTGGAAATTGGACATCTGGAAAGAGCGGTATCTAGACCACCCTCTTCTCGGCACGTTAACTCGCCGCTTGATCTGGACAGTCAAGGATAAACAAGACAGCAGTGCGGTCTGCTGGCTCGAAGATCAGTTGGTAGACATTAATGATCAACCTATCACTCCTTCTGACGATGCACTCATCGAACCTTGGCACCCAGTTGGTCACACGGTAGAAGAGATAACGCAATGGAGAGATTGGTTAGTTCGGCACGAAATCCAACAGCCATTTAAACAAGCACATCGAGAAGTTTACTTGCTGACCGATGCTGCCAGTGTTCTCTACGTGTCGGACCTGAACTTCCGGTATCGAACCGATTCTCTGCTTTCTGAGGCAGGAGATCGTGACTCGAATGCCAGCAAAATCGCGATGGGGATCAATTCAAAGTAAACACGTAATTCGGACATATCTGCAAAGATCACGATCGCGGCACTGGCTGCGCAAAAACAAGATCGCGTCAGCATTTTTCCGGGTGAAATCGCAGTTGAGCTCTCTCAGGATCACCAAGAGCAAAATTGAGCTGGCAATAAACAGCACGACTACAATCACCGTCCCCAATAATTGATTCCAATTATTGATGTGAATCATGTTCCTCAGGTTGGAGGTTAATTGATTGGAATTGCCTGCTGCTGTCTCTGCCCCTTCCGTCCCGAAGGGGCGGGTAGGAGTCGTGAAGAGTGCGTGGCGAACGTAGATCACTCCGATGATATTGCCTAG
>NVWB01000133.1 GCA_002733575.1 Blastopirellula sp.
ACGCTGAACAGAATAGCGTCCCGTTGCGTACCCTGCCGTATTTCGGTTTCTATCTCTAACAATTCGTTCCCGCGTGCTGCAGCGACCCGGTGAAACCCATCCGCCAACCAATATTCGGTGCCGTCATGAAAAACGACCACCGGCGGGAATTCCGCACCATCCAGCATTGCTTCGGCATAGTCAGCCGCAATACTCGGGGAGTTCTCGACCCGGGGCTGCGTTCCGCCATCCAAGCGGATTTTGTCAATGGCTAGGGTTTCGGTCATTGTGTTGGGGTCGCCTTTTGAGTTTCTTGCGCTATCCGTTCTCTGACAATGCGAAGTATTTGCGCATTGCGGGACGTGTAATGCGTTTTCGCTAATCCATCCAGATAGTCGGTTACAGACTGCGGTAATCTAACTGTCATTCTCATTTCGGGGTCCATTATTCGTCCTTTCACTAAATTAGTGTAAACGCTTTATAGCATTCACTAATTTAGTGCGCAAGTCTTTTTCTTGAAATATTCACTATTTTGGTGTTTAACACCCGCATGGCAAAACAAGATGATTATACTAGGTACACAATCCGCGTCCCGTCTCCGCTTTATCAGGCGTTGAAACGTGAAGCAGGGCATAGGTCGGTAAACGCAGAAATTATTGAGCGGCTGCAAGAAACCGTGCGGCAAGATAGATTGTTGCCGGAGGGGCTGGGGTACGGCGACATGGTCGGCCAGTACGAAGAAGCCGTCCGCGAGTGCGATAAAATCAAATGGCATTATAGCCGAGAATTCGACAGTGAGCGCCTTGAAGCCATGAAGGACGAAATCTTGGAAGCTATCCGAGATAGGAAGAAATCTAGTTGATAAGTGGTGTCGGGACTTTTGCTCAAAAATGAGCTAAAGTCCTTTTCACCCATTAAGTCGTTGATTTTAAACGGCTCAAAATTGAGCACCCTAAAATCGTATGGCGTACGCATGGGACCGAACGTGGAATTCCCATTGGTGCCCAACCTGCATTAGTGCGCATAATACTTGTTCCTTCTCAATTAGTACCCATATTTACCGAATGCACAATCCCGATAAGAACTTCGATCTGCACCCTTCCGAATGGAAAAGCGCTGAAAACGCCCATGAACCAATTTTGGGACCAAACGGGCACCATGTGAAACCGTTTTTCATCTATCTCGCGGTTGGCTTGGTCGTCGGACCAATTATGAAAGTTATCGTCGGTTGGCTATTTGGCCACTGACAACACCCCCAACACCCGGCGCGTATTTCGCAATTCTATTTGCAATCTGCGGGATTGAATGCCCCCGGGCAACGTTCTCCGATAGTGTTCTTGACGCTGCTATAGCCGCCTTATCGGCGCTTTTCGCTGCAATGTGCCCGGCGAGAGGCAGCGCCAACCCCGCAGGCCCCATTAACGCATGACCCCCCAAACCACTTAAAACTGTCGAAACAACGCCGCGCGGCGCGAATTTAGCCATCAACCGTTTGACCTTTGAAGACGTTCCGCCCATCGCGATTGTGTTGATCTGCTTACGTTCTTCGGCTGAAAACATCGCCGCGATTTTCTTATCTGTGCGAATTTTCTTCGCGAGTGCCCGAAATCGCTTCGTCAATGTATTTGCGAAACCGGATTGCGTATATTGCGATAGATCCAACTCCGCCAAATCGAAGATTTCTTCAATCATTTCCGTTTTGGATTTCCGTGCCCAAATGCCCCGCGCTTCCTTGATCAGCGCGAACCCTTCCGCTTTGCCAGAAACATCAACGGGTTTCACGTTATCGGCAAAATTGTCCATCTGCTTTTTAATCAGCGTCAACCGGCGCATATCTGCCGGTTCGACACTCTTCATTGCTAGGCTTACTTGTTGCCTGAATTCGTCAAACTGTTCCAACGAGACTGGCTTTTTCATCATCGCCGCCAGTTCTTCCACGATACCGGCTGTTTTCGGACGCAATTTCTCATTGTTGCGGCCCGCTGCCAGTAGAATATTTTTACCAAGTCGACGCATGGCCTTCGTTTTAATGGTGACGCCTGCCGCATTCGCCCGGTCGTAAAGTTCTTTCGACGCTTGGGCGAGTTCTTCGACCGCCGGGGCTGCCATTTTCGAGGCTTTCGCGGTTGCGTGCTTAGCGATAACGCCGCCGACTTTATGAACAAGTCCACCAGTGCCCGCCGCCCACAACGCCCCCTCGACGGCACCTTCTGCCCTTTCGCCGGGCTTTGCCTCACCTGCACCATAGACCGTGCCATACAAGCCACTTTCGGCCATTGCCGGTAAAAGGCCCTTAGCGGCGATTGTAGCGCCCTTGGCAGCAGCACCCCCCGCCATGGTCAAACCGCCCACGACCTCGCCCGCTGTAGAAGCAACCGGGTGTTGTTCGCGGCGTTGGGCCTTATCTGCGTCCATTCGCTGTTGCAATGAAGTATAGGCATCGCCCAAATCGAAGCCGTTGCCTTGAAAATAGTTCTTCGTGGCCTCAATGGGGGCCAACATTCCCGCGCCAATTTCATCATCAAAACCGCCCATTAGCCCCGCCCACGTACCTTCGGTAGTGGCAGATAACACGCCCCAATCTTGGGTTGGGGTTTCTTCGTTCGGTGTCGGTGCTTTTTGCCCAAGACTGCCCGCAATTTCTTCAACGGTAGCGTTCTGCTGTTCCGGCGTCATGGACAGGAACGCGTCATCAACATTTACGCGCTGGCCCTCAATGTTCAAAGTTGGCACTATTCAACACTCCATTTCAAACCGGATTGCGTTTGACCACTCACCGGGGCCGGGTTGCCCGCCGAACCTTTGAAAATCTCGTTTGTGACAATCGGGTTCGTTTCTACATACTGCCCCCAAGTCTGTTCAAAGCCTTCGAGCGTACCCCGCTGCCGACGCCAGTTTTCCATTTCAAAAGTGCGCTGTTGCTGGCGTTTGGCTACTGCTTCCGCAATATCCAGCAAGACCCGGTTGCCTTCTTTCGTCTGCGAAAGCCCCGGAGCCGCCGCCGCGAAAAGGTCCATTTCCTTATTCGAAATTGCGCCTTTGGTGTCCTGCACTTGGTCCAGAACGAATTTCATGCCGCCGCTTTTTACAATAGCCCGAGCGCCGGAATTGCCGGGCAGGCTAAACGGGAGAACGCTTTCCATGACATTGTCGACGGTGTCGTAGACGCCGCCACCGGGGCCGGTATAGCCGGAATTATCGACCGCCCCCCGCATCGCCTTTATGGCATCAAGTAGTTTGGTCGAAGACGCCGCGCTTTCCTGATTGCTAAGGATAGAGTTCGCCTGATTTTTCTTGTCTTGCCGACCCGATACAACCAACTGCCCGTCTGGCCCGATAGATATGCCGTCGACCTGCTTCGGGGTTACATCTGGAAACGCTAGACTGCCGTCGTCGGCGTAGCGTTGCCGCCCATCAGCAGTCTTGACCATTTTACGGGTCGTGGGCTGTTGGGCTTTCTGGTGAGCGCCCCACATACTAAACGCCTGCTTGCCCGCACCCGAATTCGCCATGTCGACAAACTGTTGCGGCGCACCCATTTTCTGCAAATATTGGGCGGCCATATTCGACTGTTTTGCCGCCAACTCTTGTTGTTGCAAATTAGCCGTTCTATCCGCTCGACCCGCTAAGTCGGCGTCCATATCGCGGCCAACATTGCCGAAATTATTGGTAGCCATTGCGGAGCCAATCGCTGAAAGAGCCGCGCCCCATTTATGTCTATTGCCCGCCATGAATATCTCCTAAAAGAACCTACCGGCGACCTGCGCCCCGGTGCCTAGTGCTTGTTGCAAGAATGACGGCCTATTGTCCGGTGCGGTTGCCGTGCCTGTCGAACTGCCGCCCATGGAACCCGCACCCGAATAGATAGCATTAGCTTGCCCGAGCGCCCGCCACGGGTTCGCCTGTTCTTCGTTGAAAATGCGAATATTGTCGTTAATCTCGCGACGGTTCAAATCTTCGTACATCGAACCAATATTCATCATGTCTTGGGCCGGGGCTTTCGCACCATTGTAGGCCGTACCGATGTTATCGAATGCCTGCTGCCCTTGACCGAACAAAGTTGTATTCGCCGCAAGTTCGCGGTTCATGTTCTGGGCGTCAACAGCATCAATTTGCTGGTTGGCTGCAAACTGCCTGTTCTTCAAATCTTGATACTGGCTAAATCGAGCCTTGGCTTGTACATCGCCAACACTTTCGGCCAACACCCCTTGGTGCGTGCCCGAACCATAACGCCCTGCAGCCGACGCCGAAAAATTCGTCTCGTCTGCCGCCGCGTCGGTTGCTGATTTAAGCAGTCTTTCAAAATGTGGATCGTTGTCATTGAAATATTCGCCTGTAGCATAGCCGCCTAGATTGCGTTCTGAATTTGAAGGCCCCGTACCACCTGCAAACCCAGCTACGCCAGAAACCCCTTGCTGCATTTCGGCGTTCATGCCGCCGTTGTCGATCACATTTGAATAATTGGCCGACATGTTCCGCCCAGTTTGACCAGTTGCTAGATCGGTAATAGAATTCATACCTTGCGTTGTCTGGCTGGCGAATGGGATAACTTGACTGTCTCGATAGACATCCGAACCAACACCGCTATCGTACAGTTTGGACGCTGCCTTCATAGTATTTTTCATATACGGTTGTGCAGCGCTCCAAGGCTCCCGGTTTGCAGTCGTTGTTGTGGTTTGCGTTGGTTGGCTCTTGCTGCGGCCACCGAATAAATCACCCATGTTATAGGTCCATTTCTAAAACTAGTCGGATCACCCGACTTTCAGGAAAAAGCGCCCGGATACCTGGGCGGCCTTCACACATCACTTTTTTGATACCGATCTTGCGGAAATGAACCCAAAGGGTTTCAAATTCGACAGACCAATCTAATGTTTTGTCGGCTCCCCACGCCCATATACGGGCTGTTTCACCAGTTCGCCCCGTAAAAATATCGGCAATTAAAGCCCCGTGGATGCCCGTGCCGTCCTGAAAGACGAACAGCATGGCGTTGCCGGTTCGAAGCATCTGGAAATAATCGCCAATTGTCGTTTCAGTTCCGTTTTTCTCGATAGCTTTTTCGATAAAGTGCGCGACCTCGGGCCACGTCTCGTCAATTACCTGTAAAGGAACTAGAACCAGCATTTACCGGGCCTCGTTCTGGTGGGAGAACACGACCGTTGGGTTGACCGTGATCGCCGCCCCCGCTGCTGCCTGAACGCGAAATTCATCGCCGTCAAACAATTGCAAAGGCGCGTCGCTGATAATTTCAGTACGGTAAGCCGGTATCTCGCCTATCCAGACTAGAAACTCGGTCGTGCCATCGTAGTAGTAACAGGCCACTTGAACGGTGCTTCCGCTACCGTTAGCCAGAGAATAGCCGGCGACTGTGTTCGACCGATTTGAAGCGACTACAATCGCGGTCATATCTGTTGTGGTCAAAGGAACGGGCCCGGGTCGTTGAAGCCCCCCAGCATAGTTTGCTTGAATACTCATAACCCGCCCGATCCGCCAAATATTGGCTCAATAGAACTTATGACGTCCCAATTCTCGCTCGCTGGAATGTCCAGTTTGAACCGATGTAAAAGACCGTCGGCTCGGGTGTGGTAGATGCCAGAACGGGGCGACTTGGTTACGCCTGTTTTATAGGTAAAGCTGCCGCCATGGTCTGCAGCAACACCGACACTAACGGTTCCACTGCCATCACCGATCACGCGGCAGCCGTTCACAAACGACCGACCGCCCCGGCTTAATTGCACGGAAGCCGTCTCCATTGTCGCTGCGAGTGTTGCCCCGACTGCAAATGCTAATTTATTATCGCCTGTAAAACCCGCAAAAACAGGTGCGCCACCTTTGAACAAACGACTATCGAACGGTACGTCGACATCATCTATGGAAGCATAAAGCGCTGATAGACCATCCCAAGCAACACCCGGGGCCGCCAGTTGTGCTGCTTCGTTAACGTCTACATTTGAATAGCACCAACGATTGTGGCCCCAACTATAGCCTAACAAGAAGTTGGTCCCATTAATCAGTTTAAAGCGCCACCAGACTATTTTTTCGAACGGGTCGGCCATGCCACGAACGTCTTCGAGATAGTTTGGATCGATATTATCATAAAACCATTTGTCGACACGAGCATGACCAATTGGCTGCCCCTCGACACCTCGAAAAAAACCATCTTCGGAAAGATAGAGAAAATCGCCAGACCCGATTTCCACGATGGAATGGGGGGCGATAGAACCCCGGCTTGAATTCCCGACGGATCGGGTAAAAGTATACCCGCTATTTGGCGAAAACTGCATAAATTGCATTGCTTTTCGTTGTACTACGATGGCCCCGCGAGGGTTGTCGATCATGGCCATTATCTCGCGACCTTCGGGCAGTAATTGCTTGTCCGAGCCGTTTTTTCCGATAACCCAATCTTCGCTGTTATTGATACCCGACCATTGAACGCTAGACGCTTCCCCGTCGAGATACCCGAACATTAGAAAGTCGCCTGCAGCACAAGAATATTTAGCTATTGGGGCCCCGGGCAAATCCGCGAAGCTACCCCCGGCTGTAATATCGTAAAACTGTGTAGCGCCACCCAAATTATGGGCGATCAAACGATCCCCAAATGTCGTGAAAGTCCATTTGTCGTTAACCGGGACTGCGTAAGCCCCTGCTGATTTTGAAATACTATCCCAAGAATAAGGAGACGTTGCGGTATTCAATTTATAAAGGTCTGTTGCAGTCCCCGCAATAACCGTAAACGAACCGCCGTAACTCCGTACAAACACCGCACCGAGGCACGGTGTGGGCAAGGCGTCGGATACTGCAATGAATTGCGCCATCGGTCCCCAACCATCGGCGCGCGGCAAACAATTCAACAAATTATCGCCAGCGGACGTATTAAACTGGCTTTTGTCTGGTTCGAACGGCGGGAACATAATCATTAGCGGGCACTCGTCATTGCGGCTAATGCGCGATCCGGTGAAAGCGTGCCTCGTTTTTTCTTCGAATAGGCGTGACGCGTTTCAGCTAAGAATTCATCTAACAGGGCTTTGTACCCCCCCGCTTTCTCGATATCCACGGTCCAGATACCGCCCCACATTATGGCCGCCGCCAGATAAACATCGGGGTGTTTTAACAGCAAATCGTTTGTCGGGATCGCACCGCTAAGGGCGAACCTTGCAGAAATTCTAAATCTAAAAGTATAGGCACTATCAAGCGGTTTATCGAAATCGATATTTTCTCCGTCGATTGCGTAAAACGCCGGGCAGCCTGCCACCGCACTATACGGGAACGTGCCGTCTTGTTTTAGTGTAATTTCCTGTTCAAGCCCCGTGGTTTCCAAAAACAGCCCTACAGGCTCTTTGAGCGCCAAAGCGGCTATATCGATCCGTCTGCTACCTACAATGCCCGTCAATGGTGCATCGGTTTCCGGTAGGTCCAGCAAGCGATTTAGTTTGGCTTCGGCGAGTGTAATTAGCGTTGGGGCTTTTGCGGTGATGTCAGTGCGGTCTAGGAAGTCCGCAATCTCGACCTGCAACTCGCTATAATTGGATATTGGCATATGGAACGCCTCAATTATTCAAACAGAATTCAGGGCGACCCATGATGGGCCGCCCTGATAGGTTTTCAAATATTATGGAGTGCCTGACATGCGATTAGCGAGACGCGGGTCGATGGCTTTCAAGCCATACAGCATGTCGTAACGCCAACCGGCAATATCGTCCGTAGAATTATAGGTTGGGATCAAGCGAAGGCTGATACCTTTGTATGACTGCCGGGATCCGTTATAGACTGCTGGCGGCATTACTAGCGGCACAGAACAGAATGCAAAAGCGTTCTTGTGGAACGCCAAATTCTGACGGTAACCAGCGCTCGCCGTGCCCATCACGGTAACAGCGGCGTTATCCGCCGGGGCAGCAGAAACCGTCTGCTGTGAACCCGAAGTAATAAGCGCTGGGTAGATCGACAACGTAGCATTGCCGGACCCATCGGCAGAGATATCCGCTTGAACGGAAAACTGCCTTAAGAATGGCAGCGTCGCCTTAGTGACCGGATTAACCGCAAACACGTTGGCAATAGTGAACACGTCTCCGGCGTTGAGTATCGCGGCAGAAGCTGTCCAGCCATCGGTAATCAAACTTTGGATCATTGTGTCTTTTACCGCAGGGTACAGCGATACTTGTGCCGCACCTTTAACTAAAGGTGTGC
>NVWB01000020.1 GCA_002733575.1 Blastopirellula sp.
AAAATAACGAAGAGCAATCGTGGGCAATCCCATAGAGGCCGAGAAAGCCTTACAGTAATACTCGCCAGCTAGTTTCGCAGCGGCATAGGGCGACCGTGGATTATTAGGAAATGTTTCTACCTTAGATGCCTGATCACAATCACCATAAGCACTACTCGACGCTGCATAAATAAGACGTGAGACTCCTGCTTGTACTGCTGCATTTAACACACTAATAGTTCCTGTAACACAGGCATCGTGCGTTGCTAATGGATTTTCAAGACTCCTCGATATTGAAGCTAAAGCCGCTTGATGATAAACGATATCAATGTTTTTCATGCCTTGGCAAATTAGTGATTCGTCAGTTATATCACCACAAATCAGTTCTATATCATCAATTACTCCATAAAGATTTTCAATCGATCCTGTGCTAAAGTTATCGATGACTCTTACAAAGTCTCCTCTTCGGCATAATGCATTAACAATATGCGAACCAATGAAACCGGCACCGCCTGTGACTAGATAACGAGTCATTATATATGTCCTTGCTTGAGTTAAGGTAGTAATATATTGAGCAAAAGACATGCCAATTAATGGAACTAGTATTTGGCAACTATTTAGTATCGCATGACAAGAGTTTGTCATAGAGATAATTAATGTTCTGAATTATCTTTCGCAATCTACTACGGTGGACAGAACTATATATCATGGAGTGAACTGAACTTAGTTCAAGGGATTAGAAACAGTCCTCTTTTTTTGCAATTCTCTTCTTCTGCGTAAATGCATGAGGAGTCCACAACCGGAAACTATAATTCCTAACGAAAATGGTTCTGATGCGGATACCCCACCCTCCCAGTTTGCGTTTGTGATAAAAGACTCAACATTTAGTTCATTAAAGTAGACTGCCATCACAAAATCGTTGTAGTCTTTGTCTCCTCCATTGTAGAGGTCTTCAAATCCTATTAATACGTAGGGAGATTCTACCTGAGCAAAAGCAACGATATGATCAAAACCATCAGGGTTTCGAGTTGAATCTGCCGTGTAGATATTTGTTCCACCGTTTGCTCCATTGGCAATTAAAAAGAAATCTATGAAGGAACCAGCTGATATCTCTCCAAGATTGACGAAGTCACCAGGCATTAACGGTTCAGACGGTGTGCGAGAGTCACCGCCTGATGATAAATAGGAATTTGAAGCAGAAGCATCGGGGAAGAGAAGTTTAGGGTCTCCTGAAGAGATACCAAGACCATCAGCATTGAAGCCAACGCTATTATGGTAGCCAGCCCCTTCACCTAAAAAATATGCACGAACATCTGTTGTTGATGTGAGCGTCATTTTTAAGGGGTCGAGTGATATTAGTTCTGCGGAGGATTCGATACTTACTGCTTCACGTTCACTCAAGTTATCATTAATTAAAGTATCAAATCCTATTTTTTCATTTACCATAAAATTAGCAGATTCCGCATCACTTCCAGCAACACCGACTTGATTGACAATATTTAAACCAAATGGTCTTGCAGTAGCCTGGATAGGTGAGATCGTATAAGTCTCTGCATTTACTTCAGAGGAAAGTAATATCAAGAGGAATGTGACACAACAGAATAGATATATGGTTTTAAAATTCGTAATTGACCAACCTCTGAAAAGAATTCTGCCTCGAATATGATCTGATGCATTTAAAACTAGTAACACGAACACAAGAGATCTTAAAAGAATAAAATTGTGTTCTAGTAGATACATTGATAAATAACCCGAAACAGGCAGTGATAATACACCTGCCGAAATCCAAGACCATCTGGTATTCATAGGAGCAAAAAATGAACTAATTAACATGATAAAACCAATATGTTGTAATGAGTTGGTGGAAATAAGTTCTCCAATTACGGATAACCCAAAACCCCAAATGAACAGAGTTGAATTTTCTTTCTGAGTAAGTGTGTTCTGATTACTGCTTGCAATTAACATAGTCAACCAGATTATGAATAAAAACGCTCCAATAGCTTCATCATCATTTTTTGTCCAAGTTGAAATAAGATCGGAAGAATAGTATGCGCCAAATCCTGTTATGAACAATCGAAGTGGGAGTAACATTTATTGTGATCCTCTATGAAATGCTCTGACACATTGCTTTCTAGATGACTTCCTTGAAAGGAAAACTATCTAACACGTCGTACCAATTCAGTTCCCCTTGACCCGCAGGTTCAATCAATATTAAAGCGGGTTCAATACTGAGTTTTCCTCCTGAGACTCTCTGTAAGCTTGACTGTAATACATACCAACCAGTCGATGCATGCCGTTTTTCTCCATCCCAATACCAATACAATACGTTTCTAGTTCTTCCTGCATCAATAACGGTGAGGGCTACTACATAGCCATTAGAAACTGGAATTCTTTCTCTATTTAGCACCGTCCAACAATAACTGGGATCGTGAACTGCATGTCGATTATTTGTGCCATCAACCACAGTTATCGATAGAGCATGACTATTTACTTTGAACTGAAATCGAACTGCTTTTGCATTGCCAAGCAGACTAAGGTCTTCCTCTGATAAATCAATAGGAAGTAGACTCAATTGCTCCCCCTGTTTCTTCACGTTCGAAAGGATATTACTAATTTGTTTATTTGACTGAGAATTGATGCCAAGAGTTATGCTAATTGCCAGTAGTACAACCAACATAAGAGGTTCAAAAAAAGTTGACCTCATCGTAACATGCTCAACTTCCTTCTTGCATATTTTATAACATTCTCGCTCATCCTGATTGGGGTATTTCGGAAGCCAGCGGAACAAAAGAAAGCAAAGGAGAAGCATCACTGCGATAGAAGAATGTTCTGTAATCTGATGAACTATTAGAGAGTCAGAATATCCATTGAAAGAACAGATTCCAATACTGATAAGAATAATGCGAATGACATTCGACAACCAAGCCAACAAACAAAAAATGGGGGTTAATATCCATGCCGTTTTGAATCGTATTGGTGAGCAACTCGCAATAGAAAATCCGATAACAAGCATTGATTGTAAAGTATCACGGCCATCACATTCAGGCGATATAAATACTTTTTGGCCCGCAACACCTAAAGTCATATTAGTTTTACTTTGTAAGATATCAAAGTAATCTAAGAATTCAGCAGCAGTGGATGTCGCATTTTCACGAATCGAACTGCTTAGTAAATTGAAATCCATTTCAATCCAGGGAAATGATAGTAATGCAAGTGGTAGAAGATATGCTATTTCACGACATCGAATATCATCCAGTTGAAGATTAAGCCAAGCCCAAAGAAGTAGTACCCAACCGATACTAAATATTACAAGGATTTGAGTTGAAATGCCTAGGACCAGGAGTATTGTTGCCAATAAGAGGTACCTGATATTCAGTTTGTTATTCTTTGTGAACTTCCAGGGAGCACCTAGACTAAAAAAAATACCCGCTGATACCAATGAGATAACAAAACTTGATTGCAATCCAATTTCTAAATAACTTACCCACCAAGCGTAAATTAGTGACATTACGAGACTAATTGCAATGAGTTTATTCACCATGTATCTATTCATGAATCGCATTGCTGCCTCTTAATGTTAAACTGAGACGGACAAAGGTCTGACGATCTCTTGAACTAATACTAGTTAGTTTTATAAGATCTACGACATCCAATTGTTCTTTTGCCTCTCCGAATTTCCCTAATTGAACCAATGCATCAGCCAAATGAATAATTCTTGAATCAGGCGTCAAAGTACTACCTGAAATGCTTTCTCTTAAGTAGTTTACAGCCAATTCAGGCTTGCCGTTTTTCAGGAGAATCACACCTTTCGTATCAAGCAGAGTATGATTATTCCCAGCAGTCAAAAGTGCTGCGTCTATCAATTTCATCGCCTCTTCGTTTTGATCAGTGTATAAGACTAGCATTAACGCTAGGTTGTTTTTTAAGATGACGGATTCCGGTTCCATTTGGAGTGCGTCTATTGCCAACGAGACAGCTTCTTGATATTTATTCTCCTTCTCGCGGAGTGATGATAGATTCGATAGAAAAATGGCAATCTTTGGTTTATCTCCATGGCTACGACTCAACAGTCTGGTGAAGATTTCTTCCGCTCGACGAGTTTCAGATGGAGAGAATAGATCGGATTGTAAAAACACGCAGAGGGTTGCTCCTGCTAGATATTCATAATCACTCTCGGCTGCCCATACGCACATGTTAAAGGCTTCATAATGTTGTCCGTCAAACGCGAGTAATTTTGCGAGCCTTAATCGAATTAGAGGGTTTGTCTCGCCTAGAGATATCGCTTTTCTATAGTATGAGATAGCGTTTGATGTGTGCCCGATTTCCTCAGAGGCTAATCCTAAATATGTAAATGCGATAAAAGTGGATAACTCGCTTGTCGATAGCTTATGACAGCAATTCAACAGAGATTTGCTTGTTTCTTTATTCGGTAACCTTAGGAAACGCAAAAATGCCAATCGGGTGTGAAGCACATTTATTCTCTCGATTGATATATCATTATGTTGTGATAGTTTATTTAAAACATCAGCCAATGTATTTATATTTCCTGTTCGCCATGCTAGTTCCCCAGTTTCAAAGAGCAGTTTTATTTGGCTTCTATTAGATGAATGCGAGGTCTCAAGTAAACTGAAGGCATCTTTATTATTCCCGGACTTTTCCAATAGACGTGCTCGCCAGATCATCATATCTGTTGCATTTTCAAATCCAAATGATTCAGCGTTTTCGAGAAGTAACGCATTCGCTTGGAGAAATTCCCCCTCAGCTTCGAGAAGCTGAATTTCAAATATAACATTAGTTTCTCCACTAAGAGATTTCCAGCAAGAATACGCTTCTTTAGATTTCTTTATATTTCCATGATGCTGATGATATTTTGCATAGTTAAACCAGAAATCTTGAGAAGAGATATGACGATCTTCTAAATCCCTTTCAAATAATTCGATTGTGCTATGTTTAGTTAACGGTCTTCCAGCTCTATAGCTTTCCAACTCAAGAATATCGGTGATCAAAGAGGTCGTAATATTACGCCGTGTTGCATCTAACGCTTGATCGAATTCTTTCCAATCTCGTACCCAAGGAACATTATTTTGTTGTTCAATTAGACAGCAACGCACGATCAGAATTATAATGTCAGACGCTTTAAATTTCTGATCTGATCTCGTAATTAATGATAATGCGGTTTTAAATATTTGCCCCGCATCTTGAATCTTTCCCTGACGAATTTTAACTAAGGCTAAACTAATGTGTGGAATTGCACTTTCTTGAGATAAGAGACAGACTTTTGAGAACTCTTTTTCAGCGAGAGACCACTGGTCCATCGAATACCAACATTGACCTTTTAAGTAGATCGCTAGTGATTTAATGCCCCCAGAAAAAGTTGATTCATCGCATCGGTTGATGTGCGACATTGCTTTTCTGGGATTGTATTGTGGATTCTTAAAAGCAAGATACCACTGAGCCCAAAGTAATTCATTCAGGCTCCAAATCTGACCAGCCTCATTACCCTTAATGATATTGTTAGAGAGAGACTTTAATGAGTCTTCGGCTTGAGACCATTTTTCTAGGGTGATTGCAACTTCAGCTAGTCGCAATTGAATCAGAAGATTCTTTGAGCCTGATTGACTGCTTGCTTGTTCCAATGAATCTAGAGCCTCTTTGAATTTTGTGCTCCTATATTTTAACTGAGCGATCAAGTGATAATCGATAGGTTCTGGGCTAGTTCTTCCTGATTCGTATGACAATAAATCAATTGCATTAATGATCGACTTTGTATCATCGTGATGAGCCTGATTGGGAAGAGAACCTCTAGAGTAGGTTCTGGAAATTTGTAGCCCTGCAGCAATACGGCGTAAATTTCGACTCTCTGGTCGTAATTCGAGAAGTCGTTTTATGTCTTGATTAATCGTGTTTTGTGCCAGTCTCTTGTCCGGAGCCAATGAGCTGTTTTGAACACGTAATGTCCTTGCTTTCACTTCATCTTTTGCACCTTTAACTAACTCATCTAATGCATTCCAAGCAATTTCATTGGGATTAACTTCGAGAAGTGTAATCAATGTAGTTCGATATTCTCTCAAGAGCCTAATAATTGATCGGACAATTTGAAAGTCATGGGGTGTAGTTTGTTGTATATCAATTAAGTCATTCCAGACGCTAACAATTTCTTCTTTTGAATCATTACCTTTATCCAAAAGGAACGTCCGTGCGAGAATGCGAATTCTCTTCGCGTTCAAATTATCAGGATCCTGTTGAAGAATCAATTTCGCATGTTGAATAGCTGCTTTCGGGTCATGAACAACAAGAGTTTCGGCAAGACCTAACTCATTTCTTAATGATGGATCGATCTCAAATGCTTTTGCAAAAAAGGGTAAAGATCTTAATCGATCTTCATGCGTATTTGAGGATTTATGAATTGCTAGTCCAATTCGATAATTAAGATTTGAATCAAGAGAGCGATACTCAAGTAATTGTCGCATGTATTTTTCTGATTCAATCCACTGCTCGTTTCGTTCAGCTAATTCAGCTTTACTAGTGAGTGTCTGAATATATTGTTTTCGTGTTTTATAGAAGTACCAAGACCCTGCAAAAATGACTATGCTCAGTAATAGTATTCCAAGGATGACTTTTTTCAATTATTTATCTCCTCTTACAAAAGATTAAGCCCTTGTCTCCACTGCAAAGTACTGTTTCATGATTTATTGACGATCTCTTTAGAGATGCAAATTTTGGACCAAAAAGAGATCTTGGATAAATCTCTTAGATTCTGTGATGTAAGTCACCTTTAAGGGTATAAGTGAAAATGAAGTACTGAATTATTATCCGTGATTACGATTGAATCCTGCAAGAATCTCAGTATCATCTATTCAAAGAGTTTACTCGTTCAGCGTGTATTGTTTTACTTTTTAAATTGTGCAGCAGAGTTGAACCAGGGTTCGATTTATTTTCGAGTTGATTTAATATTTCATCAGGTTCTGTACATCCTGCCTCAGCTGCATGAACCAATTCTGCCATTTCATAAGCTGTCACATAAAAATATTTAAACTGAGAGTTTTGTTTAGCTTTGATGGCCAAGGCCTCATGAAAACGCCTCATGCTCTCTCCTAAAAGGTGAGCGGCATTCTCTTCTTTAGCCCCATGTGTGTGTAGCTTACAAAAAATCCAGTCAGATTTACCCTCTACTGAGACTTCTGCATTTTCCCACAAATCTAGACGCTCTATTGAAGGAGGTCGATCGGCATGGAGATCACCATTCTCAATCCTTGGCAACAGATTCCATTTTCGTTTTTTAAAGTCGAGCGATAGAGGCCCCGGAATCATGAGAAGGCCGTTATCGGGAGGATTACAGCCAACTCTTGCCGCTGGGCCCCAGTCGTGAGATTTCGGTTGACTAGCATCTGAAAAAGCATAGTATATTCGGTTGATTGATCTTGTTTGGGTAGGATCTGGTGCAGATGGCATAGTGAAATCGGCATAACACCCTGTTTTTAATAAGACATTAATTTCATCATTTACCCCACACCATTTTCCATCTGCACGTGAATTACAAAGCGCCCAATTGCCATGAATAAAGCCATATCTAATATCACCAGATTGGTCTTTTCTGAGTAAATTATGGTTGTCATATAGAGTATTCTTGAACCAAATTAGCTTATCATGCAATGAATTGGAATTGTCATTATGGTGATGTAAGTGAACTTCCACATCGCCGAATCCTGCGTGACATAGAGAGGCTAATTTGTCTAGCAAATTAGAACGATATTCTTCTAATGGATAAAAGAATGTATGTTGTGGATTTCTTCCTCGACAATCTTCAATCCCATCGACCGACTTGGGGTATTCATCTAGCCAGCGTTCTACACGCTTTGCACGTAGCCATTCAGTGGCTTTTCCCCAGTCAGGTTCATAATGGTCTGCTATACAAATAAAGACGCTCCGAGGAGACTCATCAGTCAATAATCGTTTACTATTTATTAATTTTGCTAAAGAGGTTAGCGGAAGTCCACGAATTTTCATTATTGGAACCTTAATTTAGCGGTAAACAAATTTTCATTATGCTGAACGAGCAGTGCGATCCCACATACCAGATTGGTGTATAGTAAGCCATTTAAAAGTACCAATTAGCACAGCAATATTTACATAAACGAATAGATTGGCAACCCTAATTATTCGCCCTATTGTGCCAGTGATATTCAGCGAATTACCTAGAAAACAAAAACTATAAAACAGTAACTGAAAAGAAAATGTCATCGTGTACAGAGACGTTGAGAGAAGCATTGCATTAGTTATCAATGCAATTAATAAGAAAAAAGGTGACGCCCAACGCATAATTTTGTGAGATAGAAACGCATAGCAAGTCCATCCATATCGAGGGCTTAATAGAGTTGCTAATCTAGTCACAGCTTGCGCACCTCCAGAGGAGATTCTTACTCGCCGATAAAATTCTGATTTAACATTAGGGGACGATTCTTCATATGCTATCGCTGTTTCATCATACACGATCCCCGCTCCGGTTTTGATTTTTGCGAGAAGAGGAATAGTGAAGTCGTCAATTAAAGTGTCACTTGGGATAACAGGAACAATTTCTCGACGAATAGCATAAATTGCGCCATTGGCTCCTAGCAATGCCCTAAGTTTTCCTTCTGATTTCTTTATTTCGTTCTCGTAAGTCCAATATATTCCGTCAGCATTCTTATTGTTCGTAGGGTCAATCAGCTTGAGACATCCACAAACGGTTCCAACGGTCGGATCTCTAAACCATCGAACAAGAGTCTTGATTACGTTCGGATTCATCATCGTGTTTGCATCTGACATTACGATGATATCTCCTTGGGCCTTTTTGATTGTATCATTAATTACGGATGGTTTGCCCCGTCGACTCTCAAATATAAGGACACTAATCCCTTGAGAACTATAATTATTTGCAATCGCAATTGTCTTATCTGTACACCCGTCTGTCGCGATTATAATTTCCAATTTATCAGATGGATAATCTAGCTCCAAAGCGTTCATGATTCTTTGTTCAATCACTTGCTCTTCGTTATATGCAGCAATTACTAATGAAACAGTGGGTAACTCGACCTCCTTTAAATATTGAGGTTGTTGATGAGTACCAAATAAGTATGAACAAGTTTTAATAATCAGTGGATAAAGCACGTAGACATAGAGAATAAATAGTAAGGAAAACCAGAACAGGGATTGGATTAACATAACGGACTCCTTGAAGAGACTGAAAGTTGATGATTAAGCCGTGCAGTGTCTGAGATTGTTGAGTTAGATCGTAAATAGGTTGAACAAAGTACTTTTGCTAACTGTTTTGATAGATTATCACGTCGGAATTGAGATACATCACGCGTTGGTTTTGTCTTTGTCAACAAAGATGGGTTTGTAAGAGAATTAAAAAGATAATTAGCAATCTGAGGTATCTCTTGAGGGTGAAAACAACTGACATCGTCATGCTTATGAAGGATTTGAGTCAGCTCGCTCTCAGGAGTAATTGCGAGTATTCTTTGATTAGAGGCTAGGTACTCAAAGATTTTTGCTGGAATAACTCTTTCTGCTCCTGGAAGACTATCAAGAAAGAGACAGAGAATATCGGATTGATGCATTAAAGAGATGGATTCCGAATGATCAACGTATTCTTTGCATTTAACTTGGCATGGTAGATTTCTAAGTTTATTAATCAAGTGAAATTCATCGGAAGTCATACGGCCGACAAATTCGATGTCAAGTTTTTTAAGAATCTCTGGATACAATAGATTCAGTAGTAACAATGCTTTCACCAGAGGGCGAGGACTCGTGAGTCGCCATAGAGTACCTAGGTAAGTCAGCTTCAACCGATCTGACACAGATCGGTTGAAGCTGACACCTTTGAAGTCCTCATGATCGTACCCGTTGTATATGCAATGTGTGTCGATTGATCTGCCTAGAGCTAATGATTGCTTTTTTAACTCATTAGCGGTTGATTCTGTCGTCGCTGTAATTGTATCTGCACTTTTAATGACGGCTCTTTGCATAAAACCCTGACAGAATCTAGTCCAACAATTATTGGATTTGTTCTTCCAATATTGATTCGAAAGACTCCACTCATCTCTATAATCCAAGACTAGAGGAACTCCTGAAATCCTTTTCAACCAGGATCCGACAAAGAATGAAGAGAAGGGAGGACCAGAAACAAGTATCACTTGATGATTATGGTCTTTTAATAACTTTTTGCCTTTGAGAATAGCATTGAGTACCCAAAGAATCTGTGGGTCTGGTTGAAGGATATTCAAAGCGGCTGATCGTATCGTATCTTTTGCAATGCTTAATATTTTGGACAAAGAGTACCAGGGCTTGGGAGTCGATCTTGAGCCTGATATGAAATCTTTAATACCATATCCAGGTTCAAGTGATTTTGCTTTTCGAATGATCGTCCCAGAAGGAACATCCTGTAGTAGGCTCTGATCAACAGTTGGAACCGAAGGGTTTTCAACAGTCAGAACGGAGACATCCCACCCATGTTTTGGGAGATATTTCACGAATTTTGATATTCTTTGAACACCAGCTCCACCAACAGGTGGAAACTGATAAGCAATAATTAGAACTCGGTAGTTCATCAATTATCTCACTCTTCTGAAATATGGAATCTTCAGAGATAGCAATAGAAATAATTTTGAATCAGAATTAAAACTGATTCATTTACCGAGAACCACTTTTTATTTTCTGATTTGAAGAATTAGTTTTGTCTTCTATCAGAAGAGTTATAAAGCAATTAGTGTGCCAACTGCTTTATGTAGAGTATTCAGAGGATTCTTAGAAAAAATGACTCGATTCAATCAATTGCATTCTTAGATGCTAGAAAGAAGTTCTGGACCTCGTAAATAGTTCCAGGTTTATTATGAAGATGAGTGATTGCTGAATGTCATCTTTGATTTCCAAGATCTCTTAAGAGCTTTCGAACAACTGATGAATTCAAATTGTCTATCCTTTAGTAACTTCAGGATAGAAGGCAATGCTAAGACAGTTGCAGCAGAGGTATCGTGCAATAAGATTATATCACCAGAGCATAGTTGATTTTTTACAAACCATCGCTTGATATCTTCAGTCGTGCTCTTGAAATCCTCTGGATCACGATTCCATAAAACCGAAGTGATTCCATTTCTCCAAAGTTCTATAAAATCAAATAATTTTAATTTTCCACGCGGTGGTCGGTATAGCTGAGTAGTAGCACCGAGAATGGATTTTAGTATTTCGTCTGTTGCACGAAGTTCATTAGTCCACTCCTCTCGCAATATTTCTTCTCGTCTTGGATGGGAATAGGTATGGTTTCCCAGGTCATGCCCTCGCTTAACAATCTCAAGAATTAGTTCAGGATGTTTTTTTGCATTTTTTCCGAGAACAAAGAAAGTTGCTTTTGCATTATAATGATCCAACGCATCAAGTATCATTGGCGTACTTTCAGGCAAAGGCCCATCATCAAAAGTAAGCATCAGTATTTTTGTTCTGCATCTAGTATTTACTAAGAAGTATTTGTTTGGAACAAAAGTACCAAGTGCATATTTCACAAATTTTCTAATACTACTCATTATCAAGCTCTTTGAGATTTCTCGATTAAACCTAATTGCACTTTAAGGAAGCAATCCTGGCGACAGATTGAGCAAATTCCGATAAGGACTTAGTCCTTGAACTTGCCTCATCTTTTAGTTTGTTGTTGAGAGTGAATTCTAATTGTTTACATAACGCCAAAGCATCTTTTGGTGGGAATAACCTAGCACTAGATGTTTGAGAGATTTCAGGAATGCCGCCAACATTGCTTGCGACAAAAGGTGTCCCACAAGCAAGGGATTCAAGTAAAACATTAGGAATCCCCTCAGAAACACTTGCTAAAACGGTAACATCTGCTGCTCGATACCAATTTCCTAATTTATGATGTGGGCAATTGCCAATGAAGTGAATCTTATCTATTAGCGAGGCAGATGCTACCTGTTTTTTCAGGATTCCCATCAAAGGGCCGTCTCCTAGTAGATAGAGATGTAATTTAGGAAACTGAAGATGGAGTCGTTGCATTGCATTGATAATTGTTTTAACTGATTTTACTTTAACCAGGCGACCAACACAGAGAGCAACTTTTCGGTCTTCAGGAATGTTGAGTTTCGTTCTCGCATCCTTTTTACTTCCCGAATGAAATATTTTCTGATCAACGCCTCTGCATATCACGTGTATCTTTTCGCTTGAAATTCCTAGTGCTGTGATGTGTCTCTTTAGATCTTCGCTGACAGATATAATTGCATCCGTTTCTTGTAGTGCCCTAATAATTTCCTTTCTTCGATCGGGGAGTTTGGCGAGTACTAAAATGTCGGATCCCCCAACAATGATTACTGAACGCGTCCCTAGTGTTTTAGCCAGCTTTACGGCGACTGAACCATCTGGGTGTGTCCAATAACTTAAAATGCAGTCCGGCTTTGAACGATTCTGAAGTTCAGAAATCATTCCCTTGAGAGACCACCATAGAAAAAGATGAAAATGCTTTCGGAATAATTTGGGGATAAAATAATATCTTGGATAATTTATGCTAAACGCGCACCCTGAAGATTGCCTCTTATTTTTCTTAATAAAAAGTCTTCCATAGAACTCTTCTGTCCAGGAAATAGGAGAGATTACTTCTACGTCATGATTAATTGAGAGCGATTTAATCAGGTCATAATTAAATGTAGCTTTTATTGGATCATATTGATTTGGGAATTCAGTACTTAGGAAAAGGAGTTTCATAATGTACCTTGTCTGAGATTTTAATTGTGTATTTTATGATCGGTAAAGTTGACGAAGTTTATTGGATAAGCCAGTGACTCTAAGGAGATCTCTAAGGCAAGAATTCATCTTGGAACTCATTTTATGTAAGTGAGTTGCTTGACGGATCCAGAATTTATTACTAACAGCCAGAAGATTTACGCTCTTTGATCTGTCATTTCCAAAAAGTTGTTTATACTTGGCATCACCAAATCCAAAATCTATGGTTTCAGGACAATTTCTTTCGAACATGTCATTCAATGAACGGATTAGCAGAACGGTTCCTGGGGAGTATTGAGCATAACTTTGGTCATATCCCACTTCTTCTAACTGAAAAACACCTTGCCATTGAGTGCCAATCATAAACGCAATGGGTCTTCCAAGATGATTTAGTTGATAGCACCGAAGAGCACCAAGTTTAGCAATGGATTGGAAGTAAGATATTGTTGCTTTATCAACAGAGATTCGAGGTCCAATTTTTTTAATCTGCCAGCTTCTTTGTGATATATTGTATGCTGTATGTAAAAAAGTACCTACTTCATTCGTAGCCTCAATGCAATGCATATCATGAGTTAGTCGTTTACACATGCGTCTAAAATTATATCTTGTTTTTGATGAGAATTTCGACCAGTAATCAGAACTTGTTTTGCAAGTCTTGATTTTATGGTGTGTTTGAAAACTGCCTAATTTTATTACATCGAAATCACTTGTTTTCTGGTTAGCGATTAAACTTGAATACAATGGTGATTGAGTCGAGAGAGCTTCCATTAGCAATGCATCACAGGGCAGCAAGTCTTGTTGTAAGAGATATGCCACACGATTTCTAAAATCAGCAGGATTAAAATCTTGATGAATACCTAGTACCTGATTCCCTACGACTCTTGCACCTTGAATTCTAACCGACAGTGATCTACTAAATAAAAGCGGTAGGCGAATCGTTTTTCTTTTAAGAATCATCGAAGATGTTGAGTGCGTATTCTTCTCTTCCCATGAGTATGTTAAATACCCATCCTCCTTAAATTCTTTTGTTTCAGGTAATACAATATTTGGATGTGCTTCCAGAGGAAATTTGCAATGTGAGAAGGGAATTGTCTCACTGTCTTGAATATCTTTTGATCTAAATAGATTTTTATTTAGAGAGATAGTGCCTGTCTTTGGTGACAATTTATTGGATTGCGAAATCATCGGTAATTTCATTTATTCTTTAATAGTTTTCTGAGAGCTAGTTTGAAGCTATAAACCAGGTGTCTTGAGTCACAGGATCAACAATACAAAGCTTTTTGAAACCAGCTTCGAAAAGCAGGTCTTTTATCATTTGGATATCATGTACCTGATGAAAGAATCTGGGATCCGTAGGCCATCGTCTCCACTCTTTAATTCCAATAGAGTTCAATGTTCTTCTTATAATGCGAGAGGCTCTAGTTCTGATAGAAATCGCAAGCGTATTCATTTGGAAATACAATGTTCGATTAGATCTCTCAGCAACGGAGCAAAAATAGTTTTTAAGTGTCGCATGATCTAAGTAGTGAAATACTTCATACGAAATTGCGATATCATAATCTAATTGGGAGATAATATTAAAATTACATGAATTAATGATTGTGTACTGAACATTCGTTGAGGATGAATTGAGACGTGCCCATTGAATAAACTGATCCGAAATATCGATGGCAGTTATTTTTTTATAGTGTGGAGCCATTGCTTCAGTCATCCGCCCTAGTCCACAACCAATCTCCATAATTGATAAATATTTGCTAATAGGCATTCCAGTTTTTTTTCTGGCACGATTGAAATCTGATACTCCTGAAGCGATAAAACTGGAATCCTCTGGACTATCAACATGTCTGTCCATTAAACGGGAACCTCTCTTAGATGAAATCTCTTTCCACCATTGGGTTGTTAAAGTATCTTTGATATTCAAATGCTTGCTCCTCAATTCAGAAATAAACACTTACCTCTCTGAGAACTACGCACATTGATTGACAACGACCCGGTGTTTCCCAGCCAATGTTAGAGGTATGGTGTTTACTTCTTTCCACGAAACGGTTACATCATCACCAACATGATTTTGAATGATTGATGTTATATTGCGTTCTGTATTCTGAGGCAAATTCTCAGCTAGAACGACACTTATTTGTATTGTATGATCTGTCTTTTGAGTAACTTGAAACCGACTAATTTCGGAATAGTCTTTAAACAAATGCGGAAAAAACTCGCCTGGTAATTTTCGCCCGTTTGCAAAAGTTAACATGTCTAGCTGCCGTCCTTTAACCTCTCTTAGAAGTGGCAACTCTCTACCACAGGTGCACATCTTAATTCCTGCAACAGCCTGATCACCTGTGAGATAGCGGATAAATGGCATTCCATAGTTGAATAGATCAGTAATTACGATATTACCAACTTCTCCATCTTTAGTTGCAGAACCATCCTCGTTAAGAATCTCGACAATTAGATGTTCGAAGCTTAGATGAAGTCCCTCATGCTTGTGACATTCTGAACCGATTAACATAAATTCGCGTGAACCGTATGTCTCATACACATCGGTGTTAAATATTGACTCGATTTTCCTCCTCTGAAAATCATGTAATTTTTCTGCACCAACAATGATTGACTTTGGAGACCATGGAGAAATCCCGGCCCTTTCAAGGTCTGTAGCGAAGTGATAGAGAGCGTTTGTATAGGCAACTAATACATCTGGTTGTGTATGATTAAACCGTTTTACACTCTGTTCAACCGGTATTTGGTTTAAGGTGAAACTGTTTAGAATATTCCGCCTGTGTATTAAGTGGTAAATTCGATCTTTCCATACTTTTTTTACGCCTGGATTATCAAGTGCTCCTCCCCATAAATAAAACTGTTTTGTACCTAGATCAGCGCCTGCCCATTTATATCCTCGTAATGAGATTGCATTTCGCCTCTCATAGCTACCCTTATCGATATAAAAGTGAAGGGGCATCCCAGTTGAACCTCCTGTGGACTTGGCGATTAGTTTTTCTTGTGAGAAAGGTGCTTGTAGAGACAATTGATTCGTATTGATTATTTCCTTTGTGAGTAAGGGGAGTCGTTCAAAATTATTGATCAATGATTTAATGTCAGTCAGACCATTTCGATTCCAAAGAGTGTTGTAATAGGGTATGTTTTCATAAGCATGAGCAAGAATTGATTCCAATGACTCTTGTTGGAGCTTCATCAGATTACCTAGGCTCATCCATTGTGTTTCTTCCAATCTTTTAAGGTATTGAAGAGTTTTTCTTCTCTTATAAAAGGTCTCAAAAGCTGGGATCAGAATATTTTTATATACGGATTTCATGATCACATATTCCTAGCATGTAAACATAAGGATGCTGGAATGAAAATCCTTGGTTGAACGTAATTTAATTGTTTACGATGGGGGGGGGCTGAATTATTCTTCGATAGAACCTCTTCATAGAGATTTTCGTAATTGCCTACCATTGATCGCACATCGAAGCATCGTTCAACCCTCCGTCTTCCTTCCTTGCCATACTCTTGACTTTTCTTTGGCTGTTGGATCAATTCCATCATTGCATTTGCCAGGTCGACCGGTTTATTAGGAGGGACCAGAATCCCTGTGACCTTATCTAAAACAACTTCTGGATTGCCTCCAACATTGGTAGCAATAGTAGGTAAACCTGTTGCCATTGCTTCAAGTAGTGTTAGCGATATCCCTTCTGATTGAGAGGGTAGTACAAAGAATGAAGCCTGTCGGAGTAGTAGAGGTATATCAGATCTTTCTCCTAGTAATCTGACGGTATTTTGTAAGTTCAACCTCAATATTTCGTTTTTAATCTTAGAGAATAAAGGCCCATCACCAATAATATCGTGCGTGTATCGAGGGTGGTGCTGCCGAACGATAGATATCGCTTTTAAAAGTGTAGAATGATCTTTTTCTGGAACCAACCTTCCTACAGTGATGCCAGAGGAAGGATTCATTGAAGAATTATATTTATAACGATCAAGATCGACTCCATTCCAGATCGTACGAACCTTTTCCTTGGCAACTCCTTCTGCCAGGCTCATTTGTGTACTGTCTTTTGATACACCTACAACTTGATCAATTAGTTTAGTGCACCAAGAATAACTGTATGTCTGTTTTAATGAAGCACCTGTACGTTGACCATGACGAGTGTGAATTGCACAAGGAATCTTATTCAGCTTTGTCGCGAAGGCTCCGTAAATTAGGGCACCCGAGTTATGAGTGTGAACCACTGAAATATTACATCTTCGAAGCTCTTTAGATAAACTCCAAACAGTACCTAAGTGGAATCCTTCTTTCTTATTTAACGTTGTTACTTTACAACCGACAGATTCAAGTTTGTCAGCAAGAGGTCCCCGATCGGTTAGTGAAAAAACATGGAGGCTAAATTTTGACTTTGAATGATGACGAGCGAATTCGACCAAAAGCTTCTCCATGCCTCCGGTATTTAAGCTATATGCAATATGAGCAACTCTCTTGATAGACAATTTGTGGCCATTATTGGGTTTATAAGACATTTCCCGTTTTTCCCTAAAGGACTTAGCAATTAGAACTCATTCTTGATTATGTATTAGGCAAATAATGTGCCAATAAAGTCCGTCTCATTAAAGATATAAAAAAACGACATCGATGAGGATGGTTTTCATCTGATCGAGTAAAGTAACTTGGTAATGGCCAGTACATAACCGATTTAATGAGGTGTTGCCATGAACGGAAACCACCTCCTATCCCACAAGCCCATTTATAGTGCACTACGGAGTATTCTTTCATGCAGGCGATTAAACCAATTTTGTTGGAATAGCGATGGATAACGCTCAGCATGCATAGGCAGTCTGTATCAATATTGGAATGGGATAATGAATCAGGCCGGAGTTCAACAACAACCAGAGGTTTAGAAATTAGATAGCACTGCGATTTCATCAAGATTCGAATCCATAAGTCACGGTCTTCAGCTGTTATTAGAGTCGTGTCGAACCTATCTATTTGCAAGGCTTCACGACGAATTGTGACAGTGGGTGTTGAAATTCTTTTTGCTGTTGTAAATGCTTGAGATCCCTTAAGAGAGAGTGTTTGATCAGTCATCGATAACACTGGACCAGCAATATTTCCGGAATAATTTCCCGTTTCATGTACGAAATACCGTCCAGCAGTTAGTTGAACTTCTGGAAATTCACAAAATACTTTTACAGCATCTGCAAGTCGCTCACGACTCCATTGATCATCTGCATCGAGAAAGGCAATCAGATCTCCTGTTGCGGCAGAAATACCAAGATTACGAGCACTCGAAACTCCTCCTTGTCGTTTTCTAAGAATACGGGTATTGCCAGTTAACTGAAGAGGTAAGTCCGTTAACGGAATCCTGCTTCCGTCATCGACAACAATAATTTCGTGGGCACCATAAGTTTGCATTTTAACGCTTGCTATTGCCCTGGATATAGTTGACTCTGCATTATAGGCCGGAATAATAACCGAAACGGTAAGAGTTGATTTCAGAATACTCGCAGATTTTGTGATGATCATCTTCAAAACACACACACTTTCTGAGGTGATAAATAAATTCGTTTTTAAATTTCAGATTGGCTACTTAGTACTCTCAATGCTTCTCTCTCAAACTCATGCTTTGAACTTTTGGATGTTTGCAATAAATGATTACTAATCGTTGGTCTATTAAGAAGCATTTTTTTTATCGTAAATATCAATTTAGATTTCGATAGATCATTCACAGAGAGACAGTGTTCAGTGCAGTTAAAGCTATCGTAGAGGCGATGTACTTTAGAATCGTAACTTATGCCAACTGTAGGAACTCCTATTGCGAAAGAGAAAACTGAGGCGTGCAAGGGTACTGCGATCATAATGTCTAGCTTACTAATACTTCTTTTTAGATCATCAGCAATTGGCTCAATAATTTTTACATCCAAGTCACCTAGTAGATTTGCAAGTTGTTTCGATAGTTGAACATCAGTACTACTGAATGGCAGTAACTTGAACTCGATTGTTCGAGATGATGCAAGCGATTGACAGACCAAATTGAGAACATGAAGCAGCCTTTTACATGCGGCATCATAGTTTGCGTGGCTTTGATTTAGTGCTTTAACAGCAATTCCCAGATGGATCTTTCTTGTAGTGTCATTGTGAACTGTTTTTAGTTCAGGCCAGTCAAGTGAAAATACAGGGTCTGGAGCAAAACTGTTATTTTTAAGCTGCTTTACTTGGCTGTTTGCTATCCTCTGTGCAACAATGCTTCTAAAAATAATATGGTTGTGTGATTTTAATGCACTGTTGAGAATTAGTTTTCCCCACCAGTGCTGTGGTTCTTGCATGCCGATACCAAAGGCAAGTAGTTTTTTTCCTAGATACTTTGCGATTTCCATGCGATAAAACATTCCGAGGGTGGCTCTCAGCCCTTTGTCATCTCGAAAAAGCTCTCCTCCACCAAGAATAAATGTATCGCAATTTCTGATGCTCTGTATTATTGGCCAAAGTTTCGATTTAATAACTGCTCCATAAATACTTGTTCCAAATGGGTTGCATTGCTGTATTGACGATACCTTAAATTTATCGCTTGTTTCTTTAGGGTCATCTGATAATACACAAATTGATGCGACTGAATCATTTTTTCTGATGACTCTTATTGTGGAATCAAGGAGACACTCGTCTCCAATATTGGTATCACCATAACAACCGTCAATTAGATATCGCATGTCTTGAATCTCCGTTCACTAAAATCGTTTGCAAGAACTTGGGTTCGACAAATACTAGAAAGAATAGTAATGAACTGAGCGAGTATGATACTCCGTAAAAAAACAACATGAACCAATTATCCGCTGGCCAATAATTGCAACACAAAATGAGTGCCGTTGATGGAAGTACTAGAGACAGACAAGCCAAGAACGATTGTTTAAGGTAACTCCGAATAGAAATGTTGAGACATCGGCAACCGTAATATAAGCTGAAAACACCTTCAGATAGGAAGTCTGCTACTGCGAGTAGAATCACAAATGCATAGAGTCCTTGGTAGCTAAGTAAATAAAAGCCTAACCCAATTACCAATGATGATTGGACGATGCTCATATATGCCAAGGGCCACTGTTTTGCCTGAGCGGTCAGTATCGCTCGAGTTACAATTTGTGTTGCACTAAAACAGCGACCACAAGCTAGTATGAGTAAAAGGTAATATGAGGAATCAAGTTCGGGGCCGACCCAAAGCCTAATTAGAGGTTGCCCAAGTGAGAAAAATAGTGTAGCTACGAATAATCCAGCACAATAGAGATATCGACCCCCAGTTAAGTGAAGTTGTCTAATTGCCCTCAGATTATTTTTAGCATGATATGATGTTGCAAGGGGTGTCAATACACCTGCGGCAGCAACAAGTATCGCCGTAGTAGCGGCGATTAGGCGAGCAGCAATAGACATCGGAGCAACAGTTTCAACACCAATTAATATCGCGATCCCAATCGGGGACAGCTTTGCAGGTAAGGCGTGTGAGAACGACCGTAATGAATTAGCTGCTCCAAATTTAGCCAGTTCATAAAGATGTAGTCGCTTTACACTGGCAAACGAAAAGTTAATAGACGGAATTAGCCGTTTCGCTAATACAATTTTAATGATTCCAGTTACCAAAGTTGTAATTAAGCAAATAAGAGAGAGTGACACTAGGCCATAACCAAACCAAACAAATAGAATAGAAAAAATTCCTCGAATTATTGTTGCAGGTGCTGATATCTTATTGAGATAATCGAATCTTTGGCATCCCCATAATATTCCTTCAAAAGCATTTAGAGGGAGTAGAACCCAGAGATGTATTCCTGATATTAATAGAGCTGTTCTAATTGAAAGTATCTGCGTCTCGGTAAATTCCTTTGATATTAATGAGACAAGTGTATCCAAGCTTAAAAATATACATGTCAACGCAATCGTTGAGAGAGAAGCAAGTAGTAGAATTGAAGTTTGAACAGATCCATTTAACATGTCTAGTTGATTCTTCGATTGATAATAGGCAACGTACCTGCCGACTGAACTCTTTATTCCAAAATCGAAAAGTCCAAAGTATCCAGTAA
The DNA here is from genome assembly GCA_002733575.1 of Blastopirellula sp. GTDB lineage: Bacteria > Planctomycetota > Planctomycetia > Pirellulales > Pirellulaceae. The sequence continues at coordinate 20,791 of NVWB01000020.1, forward strand.
TGGCTCCAATTGTGACCCAAACACCATATTGAGCTGCCCCTAAAAATGAAATTAAGAAGGGACAAATAATGAACGCCATTGCCGTTTCAAGCGCAATACCGATCCAGTTCCAGCGAATGTTATTGAAAATTGTGATTTTAGTCTGCAATTCAATATTGCTATTAATGCTTGAATTCATAATCAATGTTAACCTTCCCAATTGACCAGCAACCGTGATCCAATTTCTAGTGCAAGAAGCGAGACCAAGCTAATCCCGCATAATTTAAACATAAACTCAAGATTAACTCGCCAGTTTATGCGACGGTTAAATTGTAACTCGCATAAACTTAAGTAAGTTGCAGCTAAACCGAAGATCAAATAGGTGGGGACGGAATATACGCGTGAGAGCGTCATGATTCCCATTGAGTAACCGCAAACGATTCCCAGAATGTAAGGGCGAAGGGATACTAAATTGCTGTCTTCATTCGTGTCGACTGTTTTGGGCATCTTGATGAGTTGAGCAATACTTAGAAAAACTAGACCTACAAAGCACGTTCCGCCGAAGAAGCCTAACTCCGAATAGGCATGGACATAAGAATTATGTGCGACCAGCCGAGTGTATTCAGGCAACATTCCTTGCCCAATTCCAAATAGCGGATACTCACGCATTAATTCTAGTGCCTCGCGCCAAAGCTGGATTCGATGTTGCCCTGTTCCATTTTCTATATCAATGTTTGTGATTCGTCCTCCAATTCCATAGATCATAAATGGAAGCGCAATTGACCCTATCATGAGAGTTTTTTTAAATCCGAGAAAACACGTAGACCAAACCAGCAGAGAAGTGGTTAATGATAAAAAACCACCACGTGACTGAGTCTGTGCAATGGCCAGTAAGTAGACTGAAATAGGGGCCAAATACAAAAATCTTGATATACCATCTGGCCGAGACATTAAACGATGCAAACATAACAATGTTGACACCATTAGGATAAGACAAATATCATTTGGATCATTAAATAAGCCACTCCCACAGAGCCTAGAAAATATGATGAACTCTCCGGTGATTTCATCAAATTCTCGTTGCTCATATGCGGCAAGTGCAGGTATATTAACAAGACCATAAAATTGTAATAGAGCTAGTACTGTAGAAATCAGAGTAAAAACCAGAAACCACGAAATAAACGAATTTAGTTTTGAAGGAGTGTTAATACACGATAAGCACAGTAAATAATAAATAACTAGCTTGATAAATTCGGCTCCTGAAAATCGTGCATCATAAATAGAACCATGACGTAAATGAGACATCACAACAGAGACAAGTAATCCCAGACAACAGAGAGTAATTGGATTATTTACGAGATTTTTCATCTCTAGTTGATGAAATATTCGATCTCCAGATGTAGTGATACAAAAGAACATAACAATCAGATATAAACGAAAAGGTTCTAGGATTGGGATAAGTTCTGCCGGTCTTATGAACAGAATTCCGTTAAGTAAAATAAATAATCCAAATGCCATTTTCAACCCATTTTTACGTCAGAGTGCTGCTGTTCAATAGAGTCTGAGTGGCTTGCAGAACTTAACAACATCCATGAATGAACCGTGAGTTTCTTTTGTAAGCCAAGTGAAAGCATTAATGTGCAAAATAGAATATGAATGTCTAGAAATAGTTTTGCATTCTCAATGTATTCACGATCCATGATTGTTTTACGTCTAACACCTGAGAGATCAGTATCTGCTGGTAGAGACACTTGCGCAAGACCTGTCATACCAGGTCGTACAAGCAAGCGGTCATTGTAGGACTCTATTAGATTATCAAGAGTTGTCGCTATCTCAGGTCTTTCAGGCCTCGGTCCAATTAGGGTCATATCACCCATTACCACATTAAATAATTGAGGCAATTCATCTAAATGGCTCCTACGAAGAAATCTTCCAATAATAGTGACTCGAGGGTCTTTGAGTTTGGCCCATATTGCTCCTGTTGATTTTTCCGCATTCACTGACATAGAACGAAATTTGAAAATTCTAAACTTTCTACCATACTGTCCAAGTCTCGTCTGAGTGTAGATCGCGGGCCCCTGCGAAGTAATTTGCACTATCATTCCTAACAGAAGCAACAACGGGCCAAGCACTATTATCAAAATGAAAGCAGCAAGACGATCAAAAGCAAAGCGGCACTTTAAATACTTGAATGATTTTTGGTTCGGCTTGTAGTTTTCACTGGTATAACGAGCATGATTATCGGTGAACTGAGAATGTTTCACATTTAAATAACTAGAGTTATACAGATTGTTATCTTGTACAAAGTCTGAATTGGAATGTTCTGAAGTGGTTCGAAAATTAGTCATGATGATTTCTCTCACATTTATTAGTTGAATGCTAACGAACTAATAACGTTCTAATGTCCATGGAGATGTCCTTTAAAGAATTTGCAGCGGACCGTATGGAACCACATGTAGACTGATTTATTTGAATTGAGAGAATTACTATGTCTGCCCATTTGGCCAGATGTATGCTATCAGGCAATTGAAGTATAGGCGGTGTCTTCAATACGATAAAATCAAAATCCTCTCTAAAGGATGAAATCATAGACTCCATTCGTGAGCTTAATATTAAAGGGATCGGAGCTTTTGTCAGTTTCCCAGATTTGACTTGGAATAGATTGTCAATCGAAGAATCAGCATTAATAATCGAAGACAACTCTGTATTTCCCTGAAGGTAGTCTGAAACTCCGATAGCCTTTTCATGGCATTTTTTCAAAGTCTGTCCTAGATCGAGATCTAATAGTAGCGTCTTGTTACCAGTTCTTGCGAAGCTTGCGGCAATTTGTTCAGCGACAAAACCAATTTCTTTTTCTTCTTTTGCACTAGTGACAATTACGATGTGATGGTTTTCATTTTTTTTAGAATGAAGATATTGCGCAAATACTTGATCAATAATATCTAGTTGCTGTTTTTCAGTATCTTGTACTGAATTAATACGGATTGCCTTTGAAAGTGGATTTGCATTTGCAATTGGGATAATTGCTGTTCGTGCAATTGCATCTCGTTTTGAATGAATTCTACCAGTAAGAATTTCTCCCATAGAAACACAGACACACCCGAACACGAATCCCCCAACGCCGAGAATTAACATTATTTTATTGCGTTTATTTGTATCCAAGCTTTTAGGGATATCAGCATATTTGACTAACTGAACTCTCGAGTCTGCAAACTGCTGTATCCGAATCTTTTCTTTTGCTTGCCATATCTGATCACTTTGATTTTCAAGTCGATCTATATTATTTCTTAAAATCTCTAACTCTGCTGCTTTGTCACCACTAATTACCGACAAGCGATTATTTATTTCTTTAAGAATACTAATGAGGGTTGTTTCTTCTTCTCCTAATCTTTTTATTGATGCTAATGGTTCAGTTAGTAATCTTTCTTCTGTTGATTGATTTTCAGTTATTTCCTTAGAAGCTGATTTCTGATAATACTCACGTAATAATCTCTCTTTATGCAACGCAGCAATTACATCTGGATGCTCTGGCCCCCATTTTAAGATCGCTTCTTCTTTTGAGAGTCTGGCGCTAAACATCGCAAATTTAACACTATGCATTGACGCGTCTTCTGGCATTTCTTCAGCTAAGATCTCAGGACTTTCGCGAATGGCTCTTACAATTCGTAATGAATCACGCAATTCGGATCGAACTACACGAAGTTGACGTGAGTAAGCACGGTAGTTCTCTATTTCTGCTTGAGTCTGAAGTGACAATGTTGCTGGGTTGCCTGATCCAATCTCACGGGCAAGGACTTGAAGTCGATTCCATGCAACACCTAGCCGGACTTCCGCATCCTGATGCAATTTTTCAAGTGTCTTGATCTGTTTACTTTGTTGAGCAGATCCAACTGCCGATATTTCTTCGAGATAGATCTTTACAAGTGTATTTGTGAGAACGGCAGCGGTTTCAGCATCATCATGCTGAAATGAAACTTCCATTATTTGCGAACTTCGTGGAAGCTTTACTTCAAGTAGAGACTCTAGTTCATCAGGATCTCCTATTTTTATTCCTCGATTTCTGATTAAAGAAACTTCTTGAGTATCAAGAACTCTGGATAAGATGTGGTTCATCTGAAGAATTGTTTTTTGAGTGTGACGAAACTCTCGTTGTGCAGCAGATGATTCGTGGAATTGTTCGATTAGACCATTTGGTGATTCCAACTTAAGAAGTGCAGTAGCTCTGAATTTAATTGGAATAAAATTACAAATAAAGATTCCAATTACTGAGCATATCCCCCCCAGAACGATACAGCCCCACCAATAACGCCAAGCCGATTCAACCATTACGAATAAATCGAAGGTTTTTTGGGGCTCAATCTCTGTGTTCGTTATTTGATCAGGCATGGTTTATATCTCATTAAGAAAATACATCACATTGAGTAATCTTCTTAATCAGAGATGCATTCATCATGCCAATCAGTGGCGTTGAGATTTTATCAACCCTTTAAAGGTAGCTGTTACCTTGGGGATGGAGCAATCAAACGTCAAAAGTAAATCTTTACTTGATTATCTAAGTTCAGTTGTAAGCCAAATTCACAATAAGACTGAATTAAGTTCTGTCTTATTAGACAATGCAGGTAACTAATTTACGTAAGTTCTTTTTATGATTGAGAATCCAGAGAAGCATCCATTAATGCTAGATAGTTTCTCATGCTGAAAGTTGAGAGAATTATCCATGTGTAATGTAGGTCAATTCAGATAATCGTCTGATTGGAGAGGGCGAGGTCTTCTTCAAGTTCAATGAATGATACTTAGTTCACTGTAGATATGGCTGCCAACAGAAAAAGTCAATGCTATTCAGTATCTTAAGTGCTGGTAAACAAGCGGTTTCTTTGTATTTACTTTCAAACTTAATTTTTATGTTCGTCTGGTACGCTAATTGCATTAAATCAATTTATACTGTTCCACCAATAATAGAAAGGTATTTTGATGATCATTTTACTATTAATGCTGCTTGACAATATGAATAATCTTAAGAGTGATATCTCGACAGAGATAGAACATGTTTATACAAAAAACGCGGAGCATTTCTTTTGCAATGATCTATGCACAATTAAGTGTAGTGAAACATCTGAGAGCATTACCAATGAAAATGCCAACTCTGAGTATTCGCTCTGCAATCGATATTATAGTAATTCAACACAGTTTAATTCACCTTCCAGCATAAATCATGTTCAGTCTAAGAGTGAAGCGAGTCAAAAATATCAGACGCAGAATTCGTTAGGGTTTATCAAGACAATTCAAAAACAAATGAGCAAGCCTCAAATTCAGCAAACAGTTGTTCTATCTCTCTTCCTCACTTTCTGTGGACTATTAATAGCGGTAGAACGCTGCGTCAATCGCTATCATACATCAAAGGTAATGATGAGTTACAAAAATCGATTCTCACGATGATTAATAGATTTAAATCGATGCTAAATGTATGCCTTTTGAATAAACCAATTTCTCATAAATTTTCCTTTATTGATGAACAATGCCATGATTCTAAGTTCTGCTAATCAGCACTCGAGTACACAGGAAATTCTTTCCCTAAGGATTCGTAGTCAAACTGCTACAATCGCGATTATAGGGTTAGGGTATGTTGGATTGCCACTTGCTAATGCCTTCATCAATAAAGGATTTTCAGTTATAGGATTCGACATTGATGACAACAAAATAAATGCACTGAATGCTGGGCAGAGTTACATTAATCATATTTCAAATACAACAGTAAAAGAATGGCATAAGAAGAAAAAATTTAATGCGACGTCAGACCCTACTCGACTGGAGTTGGCAGACGTGATTATTATCTGTGTACCAACGCCTCTTACGGAATCCCGGGAGCCCGATCTTACATACGTGATTGAAACAACAGAGACGATCACTTCGACACTTCGATCAGGACAACTGATTATACTTGAGAGTACAACATATCCCACAACCACAACAAAATGCTTAAAGCCAATATTAGATAAAAAAGGTTTGAAATGTGGTGAAGAGTATTTTCTGGCATACAGTCCTGAACGAGAGGATCCAGGGAACCCCAAATTCTCAGCTTCTAATATTCCTAAAGTAGTTGGTGGAGCAGATAAAAAATCTCTAAAGTTGGCAACTGAGCTTTATCAACAAGCAATAATTGAAGTAGTACAGGTTTCTTCAACGGAGGTCGCTGAGGCATGCAAAATACTGGAAAACACTTACCGTGCAGTAAATATCGCTTTGGTCAATGAGATGAAAGTTCTATTTGACAAGATGGGGATAGATATCTGGGAAGTTATCAATGCTGCAAAGTCCAAACCATTTGGCTTCCAACCTTTTTATCCCGGTCCTGGCTTAGGTGGACATTGTATCCCAATCGATCCATTCTATCTTACATGGCTAGCTCGAAAAAATGGACTCACTACTCGTTTTATAGAACTTGCAGGCGAAATAAATTCTTCGATGCCAAATTACGTGATTCAAAGATTAACTGAATTTCTTAATGAAGAGGGAAAGTCAGTTAATGGCAGTAAAATTACAATTTTAGGAATGGCTTACAAACAGGATGTTGATGATGACAGAGAGAGTCCTTCTTACATTCTATTACAAGAACTATTAAAACGGAAAGCGAAGGTTAACTACAATGATCCGTACATTCCACAAATAGGACCAACTCGACATCACGAGATACCGAATCTGAAAAGCATACCACTAACGGCAGAATACTTGGCTTCGCAGGATTGTGTGATTATTGCAACAAATCATTCATGTTATGACTATGAATTGATCGTGAAACATTCAAATCTTGTTATCGACACTCGGAATGCTACTTGCAATGTAAGTGATCATGGATCTGTAGTTCGGAGAGCATAATTAAGATTGCATTGACCTATTTACGATGAATTGAATCTTCAATTAGTGAGAATAGTTTTTCAAAATTAATCGGTTTTGTAGCAAACTCATCACATCCAGCATCCTTGCATTTTTTCTCATCGCTAATCAGGGCATTTGCTGTTAATGCAATTATTGCTCCGGTGTAGCCTATCTTTCTTAATTGAGTCGTAGCACTGTATCCATCCAATACAGGCATCTGCATATCCATTAATATTACGTCAAATGAATTGCCGTTTTTATATCGCTCAGAAGCAATTTCAAATGCAATTTTTCCATTATCCGCAAGAGTGACCTCCGCCCCCATTTTTTTTAAGAAGTAAGATATGAAATGTTGATTGTCAGGACCATCTTCAGCTAATAAAATATGACAATTTAGACTTTGCTTCTCTTTTCTAATATTAGATTGCAGGGATATAGTGTTGGCTGATTCTTCTTCATACTCTTTGCAATGATCTAAAGGTCCTACTGGAATGGTAATCGTGAAAACGCTTCCCTCTCCGAGATTACTCTTTACAAATATGTCGCCACCGAGCATTTTACAAAGTCGTTTAGAAATAGTTAGGCCAAGTCCTGTTCCCCCAAATTTTCGAGTTGTAGTTGAATCTGCTTGAACAAAAGGTTGAAAAAGCTTGTTTAAATGATCTTTGTGCATTCCTATTCCAGAATCTGAAACACTGATTTGAAGTCGTGCTTCAGTCTCTTGAGATTGAAGCAATCGTGCTGTTACATGAATTTCACCAATTTCGGTGAATTTGATAGCATTGCCAATTAAGTTGATTAGAATTTGTCGAAGTCTAGTTGGGTCTGAAATAATAAACTCTGGTAATTCACCCTCGTATCTTAATGATATATGGAGCCCCTTTGATTTAGCTCGAGGTTGCATCAATTTAGAAATATCTCGGAAAAGTTGAGGAATCGAGCATAGAATTAGCTCTATTTCTAGTTTCCCAGACTCAATTTTGGATATATCTAATATGTCGTTAATGATATCGAGAAGATACAGCCCATTACGTTCGATTGTACGTAGAGATTTGATTCGATTGCCTGAACTAAGGTCTTGATTCTCTTCATCAATCAAGACCTCTGTAAAACCCAAGATTGCAGTCATTGGTGTCCTAATCTCATGACTCATATTTGCTAAAAACTCGCTTTTTTGCCTAGTTGCCGATGTAGCCAGAAGTGCTTTTTTTCTTAAGTCTTTGTGTGCTGCTTCCAGTTGGTTTTTGGCTGATTCGAGCTCTTTTGTTCTTTGTTGAACAAGTGTGTTGACCTCTTGTGATCGCCCTAGAAACATATTTACTAGAACACCAATAATCATTGATAGCATGGATCCTAAGGTCAGGATCGAATAAGAAAAAGAACTATGCGATGAGGAGAAGTAATCATTCGTTGGAGTAAAACAGAAATCCCATTTTCGACCACCAATTGTATACGTATAATTCGCAGTACACTGAGGCTCTAGACGAATCTCTCTGCCCGAATTATTAAACAAATTATGGACAGTATCACTATTGTCGGATGATGCATCGGTGATTTTGAGTTGTATACCTTCTAAGTCGCGTTGCTTTAAAGTTGATTCTACAATATCGCTAATACGAAAAACGCCCAGCGCAAATCCTATCAGGTTTTGTCTCCGTTCTTTAACAGTGATAGATGTCGTTTTGTAAACGGGCACGAACAGAAGAAACCCAGATTGATCCCCCGTTTCTTGTGCTAGTTTAACTGGTGCTGTTGCTACAGGGTTGCCCGTATCACGTGAAGTAATTAATGCAGCAAACCGTATTGGATTTGATGCAAGATCTATTCCATGTGCCGCCTCATTGCCTTGATGCGGTTGCATGAAAGCGACGGGGAAATACTCTTCTGCCCAATGATCATCAGAGATTATCCAATTTGAACTAGTTTCAGATGTCCAACGTTTAAACCTAAAAGATGTATATCCACTCTTCTGCATTTTTTGCTCATATTCATGACGTTGATCTTTCGGGACTCTTGGAATCCATTCTAAAGCTTGAATTCCTCGGTATTGAACTAAATCGCGTTCAACAAAGGTATTAAACTCAAGCAAGCTGCGATCATTTCCAGAGCGAAAGAAACTGCGAATAGACTGAACTATCTCATGATGCAGATTGAAATTTTCACGAAGACTGTTATAGATCCCATTGGATTGATTTTTAAATCGATTTGCTAATCGTTGTTCTTCCATTTTGTTGATGTAATGGAAAGCTGAGAAGGTAATCAATCCAATTGAGATAATAGAGAAATACATCACAATGTGGCGGCGAGATGCCATCCAATTAAATAATTGATGTTTCCAGTGTTGTCTCATAACGTTTGCCAATTGTACTGGGACGAACTCATTATTTACTTTAGTCGTAGAAAACTACATGTAAATCGTAATTGCACACAGAGCAAAATCAAGATCTTTGCTGATTCAATCCATGTGAGGTGCAACAAATAATCTAGAGTGATAAAATTGGTAACATACCCAGTTCTGATCTTCAAGATCTCTGACCAAGCCTCAATAATATTGCAAAGGTACTTCACTTGAAGTTGCCCCAAAGAATCTAGCGTCTCCCCGGACCATATTAGGCAGTTTGATTCAACTCTTTGTAACAGTTAAATCAGATAATCCGATATTTTCATAAGAATTCGCTCGATGCGATTACCTGAGAAATTGAAGAATTGATCATATTCAGTTGAGTTCTTCTTTAATTGAAATCGATTCTGACTGCTAAGAGCTCAAATTACAGGAGCCTTTCTCACCTCTTCAGTTTGCGTTACTCCTGATTAAGAGAGTTGAAGTAAATTCGGTGTTTTAGATTAAGACTGACTTTAGTACCGTGATGGTCCGTCATTGTTGTAATTATTAAGAAGTGAGATTTATAAAAACAGCATCGCCCCAGTTCATTAAGTAGCATTTATTTGCAGAAAGATAATTTATCTCTTTTTGGCACGATGCTTGCATTAGTTTTAATGTCTCTTCAGAATTAGGAGCTAAAAACAAATGTACACAAGCAATTACGCAATAAATGGAGTTCCTGAAACTTCAATTGAATTGCCCTCTCCCGATAAGAAATGCTTACCCTCTCGTAGCCTTCATCCAAATCAGATTTCTCGGCTTAACTCACAGGGTTGTAGCTCAACAAATTGGTCTCGTGTACGAATTAACTCGGGGTGCGACTTATCAAGAATCAATAATGTCAGTTTCTTAGGCGATGTCACAATTGGTCTGAATCAATGTGAAGTTGAACTTCCCGGTGGATTACGTCACCCTACTGGGATATGGAATGCGACATTACAGAATTGTATTCTTGGAGACGAAGTTCTAATACGCAATGTAAGACAAGGAATTTCAAACTATACAATTGAAGATAATGTCGTAATTTCTGATCTTGGTCGCCTGGTTGTTGACGAAATAAGCACTTTTGGTAATGGTCAGTATGTTAGCGTGTTGATCGAAGACGGAACATTACCAATAACTATTTACGATTTATTGAGTAGTCAAGTTGCATACATCCTGACAACCACTCTTGAAGATGAAGAGGGTCGGGAAAACATACAGCGTCTGATTCAGAAATATGTAGACGATGTTAGGAACATCAAAGGCCATATTGGTGAAGGGGCTGTTATTGTTGGCTGTGATAATCTCAGTAACCTTCGTATTGGACCTGCTGCCAGAATAATTGGTGCCCGTCGCGTGAGAGATGCCTCTCTAAATAGTACGATAGAGAGCCCCGTAGAAATTGGCGATGGAGTGATTCTAGAATCTAGCATCGTATCCTCTGGAAGTCGTGTTGATAGTGCAGCAATTGTCTCTCGATGTTTCCTAGGGCAAGGAGTTCGTATAGAGAAACAGTTTTCAGCAACGGATTGCTTGTTTTTTGCCAACAGTGAGATGTATCACGGTGAAGCCTGTTCTGTTCTTGCTGGTCCCTATTCAGTTTCACATCACAAATCGACTTTATTGATAGCTTCTCAAACTTCTTTTTTCAATGCCGGTGCAGGCACGAATGAATGTAACCACTCCTATAAAACAGGTCCAGTGCACTACGGAGTTTTGGATCGTGGATGTAAGACAGGTGGTTCTAGTTCCTTAGTTTGGCCTATCAATGTAGGTGCCTTCACGACGATTCTAGGTAACCACCGTGGACGTTTTGATTCTCGTGCATTTCCATATTCATATATTGTTGAGGAGAATGATAAAACGCGTCTCATCCCTGCTGTAAATTTGTTGAAAATAGGGCTTTGGCGGGACCAACAAAAATGGATCAACCGTGATAGAAGAGCATTATCTGGCAGACTAGATTTACTTCACTATCAGACATTATCTCCTTTGTTCATCGAAAGGCTAATAAAAGCTAGAGAGCATTTGCGAGTTCTTCTCGATGAAAAGAAAGATGAGAGCAACTCGATAAACATTTCAGGTGTTTGGATTAAACAAAAAGACGCTCAGCGTGGGATGGAAATCTATGATCGAGTCATTCGATATTATTTGTCGGAACATATTGTAAAGTTTCTAGAAGCAAATCTCTCGTCTGGGAATTCAATCGACATTACAGAGAACTCGTCAAAATCGAATTCTGATAATTGGCTTGATGTAGGCGGATGCTTCGCGACCAACATTCGTATAGATAATTTATTTTCGGATCTGGCAACCGAGAAAATTCTCGATATATATGCACTTCAAAAAGCAATGGGACAAATCTGGATGTCATATCGTGCTGATGAATCGAAGTGGGCAATTCAAACGTGGATTAGAGAATTCATGAAGCACTCGGATGAAATTTCCAGTACAGATTTCATTGCAGCTGTTCAGGAGTGGCGAGAACAAGGTGAGTTCATTGCTCGATCAATGATAAACGATGGTTTAGAGGATCTTACTTTGGCTGCTCAGTGGGACACAAATCGTCGAGTACTTAGAGAACGAAAACCGAGGATTGGCATCTCAGAGCCTCGGTCCGAATCTGTTTCCTCCTTACAAGCAGCAATAGATACGATCGAATCTCGAACGGATTCACTGCTAAAGCTGCTTTTAATAGAGGACACAAAGTAGCTTCAAAATCAATTAATATACCAAATCATTTTACTTAGAAAAAACTTCTGTAGTTGTTTTCTAAATTATTTTATTTCTCCAATCCAATTTTGAAATGGAAAGATAGTTTATGTGTGGAATTCTCGGATATATTGGTTCTCAGCAGGCAACTCCCCTCCTTCTCGAAGGATTGCGACGATTAGAGTACCGTGGGTACGACAGTGTCGGAATATCCACAATGTCAGATAATGGGAATCTAAATGTTTTAAAGACTGCTGGTAGAGTTGATACACTTACGGACTTAATTGGTAATCACTTACCTATTAGCAATATGGGAATTGGTCACTCTCGATGGGCAACCCATGGACCTGCAACACGTGACAATGCTCATCCACACGTGGGTGGCAATTGTGACCTGGCACTCGTCCATAATGGCGTAATCGAGAACCATGATGAGTTACGGACTCGGTTAGAGTCCTTAGGCTTTTATTTTAAATCAGGTACTGATAGCGAAGTCATTGCCCATTTAATTCATTGGCACATTACACAAAGAACAAAACTGCAATCAAATGCATGCGGAGAACTGCAAGAGCAAGATGAATTTCGCTCACGAATCCAAGGTGTTCGGCGTGCTTTAAAAGAACTTCGTGGATCATATGCCTTAGTAATAATGTTTCGTGATCAACCTGACTATCTTCTAGCAGTTTGCAATGGTAGTCCGTTAATAATTGGAACTACAGACGATGGCCACTTGATTGGTAGTGACAAACATGCCATTTCACATAGTGCTCACCAATTCACGCGTTTGGAAGATCAAGAGTTAGCTGTAATTCGCTCTGATTCGGTTCAGATTCTTCAGAAGACGAACCCTGGTCTCGCATCACGCGAGATACTATGGAAAGAAGAAGATACGCATTCATTGTCATTCGACGACTCATGTACTTACTCACATCGAACACTGCAAGAAATTCACGAGCAGCCTCTCACATTGAAACATATGTTATCAAATATAGAAGATGACTTTCATTCATTTCCGATAGAATTTCTAAATAACTTGCCTAAGAGAATTCTGATTCTAGCATGTGGTACAAGTTATCATGCAGGACTCTTCGGGAAATACATTATTGAAGCGATCTCAGGAATACCAGTAGAAGTGGAGTATGCAAGTGAGTTTCGATATCGAGAATCGCCTTACCAAGAGGGAACGCTGCTGCTCACTATTAGCCAGAGTGGCGAAACCGCCGATACACTTGGTGCCTTGCGAGAATTTAAACAAAGAAAACAGCCCACAGTTGCAATTTGCAATGTACCTGGGAGTACTCTGACCGAAGAGTCCGATGCTACGATCTTCCTTAATGTAGGACTCGAGAATGGAGTGGCTGCAACAAAGAGCTATACGGCTGATTGTGCAATCCTATCGCGATTAGCTATGCTGTGGGGATATCAGAAAGACGTAAATGTGAGTCGTCTCAGTTTACTGATAAATGACTTTCATACTATACCACAAATGATATCGAATGTGCTGGATGCGAAAGAGAGTATCAAGAATGTTGCACATACTTATGAAGATGCAAAACGCTTCCTGTTTATTGGAAGAGGGTTTGATTATCCAACAGCACTGGAAGGTGCGCTGAAATTAAAAGAGCTCTCATACATATCGGCAGAAGGCTATGCAGCTGGCGAGTTAAAGCATGGCCCACTCGCACTTGTCGATGATCAGACAATTACTGTAGCATTGGCAACTCCTGGAAGGACCTACGAAAAGGTCTTATCAAATCTAGAAGAAATTCGTTGTCGTGGAGGTCAGATTCTCGCGATTGGTGTTGAGGATGATCAACGACTTAAACGTGTCGCAAATAATGTAATATATGTCCAAAAAGTGGATGAATTTCTCCAACCTCTGGTTAATATTATTCCGTTGCAATTATTTGCTTTCTATCTAGCACTAGCCAGAGGATGCGATGTTGATCGACCACGAAATCTAGCTAAGAGCGTTACGGTCGAATAGCAGATGTGAATACCGTAGCAATTCTGCGGAATAATCAACTTCTCAAGATGAATAATTCCATCAGATAAAAATAAAATCGAGAATTTTAAAATATTCACTAGTGTAGCAGTTCTCAGAAACAGTCAATTTTTCTTTACCATAGTTCCTATGAGGCAAATGAATGATCTATTCAAACAGACAAGACAATCCAGGATTAGCGATTAAGAAATTGAAATCAACAGAAGCACAAAGTGATTGTTATGAGCATGGTGCTGAAAAAATTATAAAATCTAGAATCAATAATAATTCAATAATTAGTCATCACTTAAAAAGAGTGGGTTTTGAAAATATCAATGATGTATTAGTAATAAGTGGAAGCGTCCCTACCAAACGCTTAAAGCAAGTACTTATTAATTATACACGAGATTTAAAATTATATTATGAGATTGACCACCAAGTTGATGTGATAAGTTCAACTGGATTAAGTCATCTAACAGAGTCCATGAATTAGGCCTAAATTAAAACATTATTTTCTCAAACAACAAAGACTTTCTCAGGTTGAGAAATCTACAATTAAGTACTCGATTCTGTATGGTGGCCCCAGTTATTGGGTCAGGGGCGTATATTGCGATCCCCTGGCCCCCGACTAGTCTCTCCTCCTATTGTTAACCTGCTGTCGTACCTGCTCGTGAGCCATGACGTTTTTCAGTTCGGTGTTCTCTGGCATCAAATCTTTCTCAGCGAAGATTCCCAGGCTTCTAAGAAACAACGTCACATGTATTTGGAAGCAGCAAGAAGATTGCATTTAAGAATGATACAAAGACTCCCTCAATCACAGGTTTTTGGATCTCTATTCATCTCAAGGTCTCCATATCTCTTCAGTTGCAAAGAGACAAGAATTCATAACCTATTGTTCCTATAGGACTTGCAGAGAAACAATGTCATCAAGGTTTAGCGAATGCTCTCTTCAGAGAACAGACATTAAACCTTCATGACGTTTTCAACAGCGATTCCTCGTGTGCAAAACCACAAGTAGAGGTTCAGGGTAGTCCAGGCGATCCAATTGTGTTGAAAATCGACTGCCTTTCAGACCGTCGTCATCTGCCGATAATTCATACTCGACTGGCAGCGTAATAATCGTGTCTTCAATATTATCAATACCGGTATGCGCGTACCTAAGCGGTAATGTGAAATCACTCTAAATCGACAAAGAACATGGTGATTTATTTATCAGATCTCTCGACGGTTGCGGCCTGCTTGCATCTGAACTAGTGGAAGGATGTTCACGACGAAGTTCACTGGGCTAATACAAGTACACCAGCTTGGCAGTGCCTTCATCGACCGTTCTCATCTATCTTCTTGGCGACAATGAAGTATTCCGGCAAACGGGAAAGCTTAACGCTCTTAATAATTTGAAAACCTCCGCTAGATATTAGGTTCTCAACTCTGACTTCTTGCAGAACCTAGTTTTCGGCATGATTCCCAGCTTCGTCAGTGCGAGGACGAGCAACCCCAGAAGACTTCTTCGCTCACTCAGACAAGCCGTTGAAGAAATGAATAGTCCTTCTGGCGATACTAGGTTGGCGAATTTTCGAGCATCCGCTTCTATATCTTCGACATACTGCAGAACATTAAACGCCGTAACGACGTGAAATGTATTTTCGGAGCGACGGATGTCGTCGATGCTCGAATTCGTAAATGTCACATTCCCGACATCACTAGCCCTTGCCTGGGCAACTTCGAGCATTCCTGGCGAAGTGTCGATTGCTTGTACGGACTTGACAATTTCAGCGATTGCAAGAGTTAGATCCCCAGTCCCACAGCCGAAATCGAGGACCTCTTGCTCGCTGGAGAGATGTCTCCGAGCGGCCTCAATTGTCTTGAGGCAGTTCCACGAAGTTCCTTCCGTTCTCTGCTAGACCTGCTTGATACCTTGTCAAAAAAGTTTTTGGATTTGCTCGTCATTGGATTTTTAATTTCTAATGGGCTTAGTGGTTCGGTAGCCTATTTAATTGTCATGGTTGTAAATGGCTTTGTGTCCACAGCGTCTCGTCCGCATGAACTTAGATCGCAATCAACGACAAAACGAACGCAACAAGACCCATCACCGTTCTCAACCAGTGCCAATTCGACCACCTGCTCAATTCAGCCGGCAATCCTTCAACTCCTACGGAACCGGAGGCGAAGCTAGCGTTGGCATTTTTGAAGTAGTAAAAGAATATTCCGAGGATCGCCAACATGATAACCGCAGCGATCGCTGAGTACGGCCAACTCTCCGTGCCAACTCCAATACAATAGACAAATGTAACTGTCGGAATAAGAGTTGCGGCCACCGTCAAAGGCGCAAAATACCTGAATAAATGTGGACCAAGTGTGCCGTGCACGTTCAGAAAAACTTCTGGTTTCAGCGAACGCCAGTATGGCACCAGGATGACTCCTTCGGTCAGGAGGCTACCAACGAATAAGCCTAGTATCAGGGAAGTTAATATTTGCAGGACGTCAGCGGTCATGAATTGTTCCTATTGGCAAGTATAAAATCATAATAAGACGCACTGCAGAATCCTAACCTGGATGAGAGTGCAGTATGCGATAACTGAAGCAAAATGTTGAACGCTTTCATTAGTTGTCATGCTCAATAACAGAGACGACTACTTTTCCACGGGCGTGTCCGTTTTCAAGATACCGGATTGCATCCGGTACCTCATTTAACTCGTAACATTGATCAATGACTGGAATCACTTTGCCTGCCTCAACGAGTTCCTTTAGAACGACCAAGTCATTGTGATTCGGTACTGAAAGATATCGACGTAAATTATGTTGTACGAACGGTGACAACACAAGCGGTTTAAAAAGTCGAATCAGAAGCCTAATCCCCTTCGCCCCTGTACCACTGTTGAGTATCAGAGTTCCATTGGGCTTGAGCGCCCGGCGGCAGTCCGATAGGGAGCGGTTTTCCACGTTGTCGAAGATGAAATCGTAGCGTTGTCCACCCTGCGAGAAATCCTCTTCGGTGTAATCGATCACGCGGTCTGCGCCGATCGAGCGGACCATGTCCACACTCGTCGTGCTACACACTCCGGTCACTTCCGCTCCGTACGACTTGGCGATTTGCACGGCGAAAGTTCCTACGCCGCCCGACGCACCATTGATCAGTATTGACTGTCCAGGCTGAATCTTGGCCACGTCACGAAGCGCATGGAGAGCCGCAAGAGCGGAGGTCGCCACTGCTGCGGCTTCTGCAAAAGTCAGTTTGTCCGGTTTCAGCGCGAGCTTATCTTCTCCAGTTGAAACATACTCGGCACACGAGCCATTGCATTCGCCAAATACCTCATCGCCCGGCTTGAATCGGGTCACATTTTTACCGACCGCCTCGACCCGTCCAGCCACATCGAATCCCGGAACTCCGTATTTGGGTTTGAACAACCCCGTTGCAATCCGCATGAGCAACGGAGTCCCTCTCACGCCAAAGCTGTCCCCGATGTGTAAAGCGGCAGAGTGAACGCGTACCAGCACTTCATTATCCCCAACGAACGGCATGTCGATTTCTCTCAGCTCCAGAGCTTCGGGTGGGCCGTATTTGTCTTGGATAATCGCTTTCATAGTCTTCTTTCCAGGTCGTCGTGTATTCCGGGAGTCATTATCCGCCCCACGACTAGAATCAACCATGTCTGTACTAGTTTGATCCATCTCTTCTGTTGATAAATTCATCTTGTTCCGCCTTTGAATTTGTAAAATGGCCCGCACTATCCAAGAATGCCTAGATGCTTACACTGTAAGTATTGCTAGAGCATGGTATACTTACAGCGTAAGTTCGTCAACGGGCAATTAATTCAAATCAGACCAGTCTTTTCTACAAAAACTGGTAAAAGGGAGAGTCAGGTGGCGAAAAAGGCTAAGAGGAGCCGCAAAGACAGAGTTTCCCTGAGCAAAGATCGCGTGCTCCAAACTGCCGTAATGTTTGCGGACAAGCATGGAATCAAGTCCCTATCGATGCGCAAGCTCGGCCAATTGCTGGGTGTTGAGGCGATGTCGCTCTACAATCACGTATCCAATAAGGATGAGATTCTCGATGGCATCGTCGACATCGTTGCGAGTGAAATCGACGTACCCTCCATTGGAGGCGATTGGAAGATGGCCATGCGTCAGCGTGCGACCTCGGCTCATGAAGTCCTGCTACGCCACCCTTGGGCGACCATGTTGATTGTTTCACGTGCCAATGTTGGCCAAGCAATGTTACGCTATGTAGACGCGACGATCGGGTGTCTTATTGAGGCGGGCTTCTCGTATACGAAGGCCGACCATGCGTGGAACGCCATTGACAGTTATGTCTACGGATTCACACTCCAGAAGTTGAACTTTCCATTTGATCCAGAGGAATATGCAGAGGTCGCGAGGGCCTACCTTCCGCAGATTCCTGTCGATAAATATCCCTATCTCAACGGGATGTCGCAAGAAGTGATCACCGGCCAGCACGATGGTCTGCATGACTTGTTGTTCGGTCTCGATCTGATTTTGGAAGGCCTTGAGAGTCTACGGGAGTCAGACTGAACAGGGCACTCATGATGTATGTGTATTGTTTGTATGCTAGATCCGGTGTATTAGCCAAGCGACCTTCGTCGTGAACATACTTCCACTAGTTTAGTTGTAGATAGACCGCAATCCCTAAGAGTTTCGATGAACAAATCATCATGTTCGCATAGCAGTTCAAATTACAGGCATTATAATTGACCAACAGCCTCGAACGTTTTAAGTTCTTCTTAAAGGATGATTGTCCCATCTTTATGTGCATTGAGAATCACTTAGAATAACCACCGAAAGTCGCTGGTCTAATACCTGTTATCCAATCATTCAAGAGGAGTCATATTTACACATGGAAGTATTAATTCGTTTTCTGCAGAAACACTCAACAGGAAAGGTAGTTATTGTTTTATTTGTGCTAACTATGGCAGTGTATTTAACAATGCTATCTTACTCGATTCCAGCAGTTTCTGCATTCGCTCCTGAATTACCGATATTTGATTTGTCTCCCTTAGGTTATTCATTTAATTATGCCAACGCATTACTTGACACATTGGGAGCAGAAGGACGCAATCTATATTTATCTACTCAGTTACCATTAGACTTTATTTATCCTGGTTTATTTTCTATTACTTATTCACTATTGCTAGTTTGGCTTTTTGGTAAAACGTTCAATGAGAACTCTAAAGTGTACTATTTTGCATTGGTGCCATTTTTAGCTGGTATTTTTGATTATGTTGAAAATGTATTTATTATAAAAATGATAAGCTCATTTCCTGATTTACAAGTAACTACAGTTAAAGCTGCAAGTACATTTACTATTCTCAAAAGTAGTTTTACTATGTTTTTCTTTATCTTGTTAATTGCAGGTTTTGCTTTGTTATGTAAGCGAAAAATGTTGAACAATTCGTAATTGACTTGGCTAACAAGCTGTTCAACAGGACTATAAACAGCGGGCTAATGCGCTTCGCTTTATTTTAGCCCACAATTTTTACCCTGTTAACAAGGGCGTTAGGTGACAAGATGATCTATAAAGTCAAAGCGAACGTCATCGAAGATAGAATTGGTGAGCTTTATCGTAAACTTACTGACGGAACCATAGCGAAACAACGGCCAGATGGTACTGAAATTGTTGCTTCGATGAAGAGAGCCGTCCTGACAGATCCGGGTGTGGCGGAGTGGTATGAAATGTGTTTCTGTCCGTCGCCGTTGTATCATGAGCGAAAGACACAATACGACTTCTACTTCACCGGCATGACTACAGAAGAGGCTGATGACTATGGAGTAGTTGAAGGCGACTCTTTATGGTCCTACATGGCTTCAAAGCCGGACACTCCATGATTGAGCACTGGTAATTCTTGCGATGCCACCTAACAAACAGATGAGCCGGAACAGCCGGGCTGGCTCCGGTTTATCTGTTCACATCAACTCCCGGTGAACAAGCCCAGCGACCTTCGGCGCGAACATCCTTCCATTAGTTCAGTTGCAAGCAGGCCGCATTCGCCCAGATTTACAATGAATCAATCATCATGATCGCATGGTGGTCCGAATTACAGACATAATAAACCCTCATTTCCCCAGAGTTCAAAGCTTTCCCTCGGTTCTCATTGGATATCGAAGACTTGGGGGGGATGTAGCATCCGAGGTGAGCAATATTCTAACGCCATACTCAGCGGTAAGTCAAAGTGGCACGTTTTTGCGAACGCAAAACAAGTGCCTATTTGAATTGTCCACTGGAGCTATTTGTTAGCATTTCCAAGCCTTAGTTTTATTCTTTGACGAAGCTCATTACTTGCTCTAGAGGCATATGATCACCGTCATCTTTTCCATGATAGATGGCTTGAATTACGCCTTGTTTATCAACAAGCAATGATAGCGGCATAATCAAAGCCCGAGATGAAATCTCATGTGGAAAATATCCTTGAAACATAGCTTTTATAAGAGTTGGCATACGAGACAACATTCCTTTAAACATGCCCACCAGAGATTTCTTGACACCAAATAATTGATAATACTCTCGTTTTTGGTCGGCAAGTATCGGGAATTTTGCAAGATGCTTATTTGCATGTTTCCTTAAATGTTCAATTTCGGATTCAAAGATGGCTACAATTTCAAAATCTTCTCCCATTTCTGATTTTGCTCTTATTAATTCTGCAATACGCATATTACAAAATGGACAAGTAGCAAATCTAAAGAAAGTAAGTAAATATTTCTTTCCTTTCAAAGAATGATTGTCAAATTGCATGCCATCAATTGCTGGTAATTTTATTTGAGGCATAGTTTCACCAATTTTCACAGGTATCTCCTAAATTATTCTAAATATACAAATTCGAGTTTTAGATTCTGATGCTAACAAGTGTTAGCCCGCAAAAACGAGGGAATTAAATACCGCACTTTTTCGGTCTAGTACATCTTCGGTGAGTGTCAGAGTAAGTGACATTTTATTGACCTTTGATAAGTGTTACCGTGAATGTGAATACAATGAAGGAGAAGGACATGTCTACTTCGAACTGATTTAACGAGTTATGGAATCAACATGCTTGCCAAGGAAGTTACGAATGTAGTTCGCAATGATGTCGCCGTCTTCTTCAAGTGCAAAGTGCCCTGTGTTGAGTAAGTGAAATTCCAGGATTTTCAAATCACGCTTATAGGGATGGGCTCCTTCGGCTGGGAAGATCGGATCGTTCTCACCCCAAACGATGAGCGTCGGTGGCTGGTGTTTTCGCAAGTACGCTTGCCATTTGGGATAGAGGGCTGGATTGCTACCATAATCAAGGAACATCGCAAGTTGAATTGCCTGGTTTCCTTCGCGGTCTAGCAGCGGCTGAACATGACCCCAAGTGTCGGGGCTGATAGCTTCTGGGTTGCGAACGCCATGGGTGTATTGCCACTTTGTGGCTCCAAGGGTTAACAGCCCCTTGAGTGCTTTAGCGTTTTCAGGCGACTGGTCTTTCCAGTAGGCTTTGAGTGGCTTCCAGAATTCACGTAGTCCTTCATCGTACGCGTTGCCGTTTTGAATAATCAGCGAATCGATACGCTCAGGATGTCTGGTTGCTAGACGGAATCCGATTGGTGCACCGTAATCCATCAGGTATAGGCTGTATCTTTCAACGTGAAGTTCCTGAAGAAGTTTGTCAACGATCGTGGTCATGTTGTCGAATGTATAATCAAACTCATCGACCAATGGCATCTCGCTATTGCCATATCCAGGATAATCTGGGGCAATCACGTGATACCGATCTGATAACTTGGGAATCAAGTTGCGGAACATGTGGGATGAGGTTGGAAAGCCATGCAGCAACACGATAGTCGGAGCGTCTTTCGGACCAGCCTCGCGGTAAAATATATTGACTCCATTAATCTCCTTGGTGTGAAACGTGACTTGTGATGGTTCTGATTGTGATGTCGGCGAGTCAGCTTGCGTTACAGTGATTCCGCTAAAAACGGTCACGATTGACAGAAGAGCAGCGAAAGTAGATTCCTTGATGAACATGATTTGAGTTCCTTGATTGATATGTGTATTTTTTGATATGTGAGAGTGTATTAATAACTATTGAATGTTTATCAAACAGATTCCAATTTTTCAGCTTTAGGGAAATCAATTTCTGTTTCAGCCACATGATTAAAGTAATTGGTAAACAGATTGAGTGCAGTATTCGCAACTACTTCCGCGATTTCGGCATCATTGACACCTGCTTCACGTGCCGTGGCGAGTTCATCGTCTGATACGAATCCACGCTTCTCGACTAATTGAGACGTGAGGTTTAGGATGGCGTTTGACTTACTATCAATCGCACTGCCAACGCGGGCATCGCGAATTTGTTCCGTTGATAGTCCGACCATCTTGCCAAGTGCCGTATGAGCACTTAGGCAATAGTCACACGAATTGGCTTGAGCAACGGTCAGTGAAATCTGTTCACGTGTCTTCGCTGATAACTGCCCTTTACCGAGCGATCCGCTGAACTGCAAATAGGCGTCTAGCACAGCAGGTGAATTTGCCATGACTCGCATCAAGTTGGGGGTCATGCCAAGTTTGGCCTGTACGCCGTTCAATAATTCTCGTGATTTGCCGGTGGCTTGTTCAGGGTCGATAGTTGGGATTCTGGACATTGTTCAACTCCTAGGTTGGTGTGTTTGTGTGGTAACCAGCGGAACTTGCTGATCGTTGTGTTTCTATAAAGCATTCCGCGTGCCAATTTAACAAATATCACTTAAGTTACTTATGTGATATGACTTACCTATTATATTGCGTATCTTAGTATTCAACGATATTTCGTGATAAACGATATTTCGTTGACAATCCACGAAATATCGTTTATCTTTCACTTATGCTAGAACAACATATTCCACTCATCGCCGATCCTAAAAAGCTCCTGCTCGAAATGGCTCAGCGGCATCAGGTTTCAGATGTTCTGAAACTGATCGTGGATCGCCTAGCGGCCTCACAGGCGGTCGCTCTGACAAGAATCTGGCTTATCAAGCCTGGTGCAGGATGCGCCACTTGCTTGATGCAGTCGGAATGTCCTGATCGAACAAATTGTTTGCATCTTGTGGCGAGTGCCGGAACGTCTGTCGTTGATCCGAACCAGGATCTCACTCGGTTAGACGGATCGTTTCGCCGGTTTCCCATTGGTGTCCGTAAAGTGGGGCGTATCGCGGCGACGGGTGAAGCACTTGAAGTTCGTAATATCTCGGGTGCGCCTGATTGGCTGGCTTTACCAGGATGGGCCAAGGCGGAAGGCATACGCGGTTTCGGTGGCCAGCCTTTAGTCTTTCGGGGTGAAGTACTTGGCGTGCTTGGAGTCTTCAGCCGAACAACCATTGGCGATACTTGCCTCGACTGGTTGCGTATGATTGCAGATCATGCTGCCGCATCACTGGCGAATGCCTTGGCTTGGGAAGAAATCGAGACGCTACAAAACCGGCTGACACTTGAGAACGACTATCTGCAAGAAGAAGTGAAGCAGCACGCTGTCTTCGGCGAAATGATCGGTCAAAGTTCTGCACTGCAAAAGGTCGGGGAACAGATTGAGCTCGTCGCGTCCACCGATTCCACTGTACTCATCACCGGAGAAAGTGGGACCGGGAAAGAACTGGTAGCGCGTGAGATCCATAGTCGATCAGCGCGAAGTGATCGTCCGCTAATCAAAGTAAACTGTGCTGCGATTCCGCGTGAACTATACGACAGTGAATTCTTTGGACACACTCAAGGAAGCTTCACCGGTGCAGTGCGTGATCGAGTCGGACGATTTGAATTGGCAGATGGCGGGACTTTGTTCCTGGATGAGATCGGTGAGATTCCACTTGACTTACAAAGCAAATTATTGCGAGTTTTACAAGAAGGCGAACTAGAACGTGTTGGTGATGAGCAAACTCGGAAAGTTGATGTTCGGATCATCGCCGCAACCAACCGCGACTTGAAGACCGAGAGTGAAGACAAGCGCTTTCGTAGCGACTTATACTATCGCCTAAGTGTGTTCCCCATCGAACTGCCCTCTCTCGCCGAACGTAAGGAAGACATTCCATTGTTGGCGAATCATTTTCTTTCACAACTTGCTCGACGACTCGGCAGACCTTCCCCTAGACTTACCTTGGCGAATGTACAGGAACTCCAGCGATACAACTGGCCAGGCAACATCCGAGAACTAGAACATGTTCTAGAGCGAGCCTTAATTACAGCCAAGGCGGGTAAATTACGCTTGAATCTGAATTATCAAAAGGCTGAGAACGAGCCACATCCAAACACGGTAGGAACTTCATCTGCAACACCAACAGACGATATCCTTACACTGTCCGAACTTCGATTATTGGAGGCAAACAACATTTGCCGTGCTTTGGAGCGCACAGGAGGAAAAATCTACGGCACAGACGGAGCTGCCGAGTTACTCGACATGAAACCTACCACACTTGCCTCTCGCATCAAGAAACTTGAGATTGATTATGAGTCTTAGCAATCCAAGAATTATGGCAAGCAACCTTCACCTAGTGAAAGCAAAAAATGACCGGTAATACTACTATCAATCTAACCTATTAACGCAACATTATTCGACGCCCCATCACTAAGTTCTTCGACTGCAGTCTACAACTACCTGTGATTATTTGAAATTAGTCCACCAAGCCCTACACGGCTAAAGACTCACGATGTTCCATCACGATTGGAATCGATTTTTTAACTGTGATTGCAGTGCATCGTCGGCACATCACCAACACATACGCACTCGGCACAAAACACAACGCCAGGATCGTTGCACCGGTCACTCCGCCTGCGATCGCTACTGCCATTGGTGGCCAAAACCCTCCTCCACTTAGCACTAGAGGCAAAAAACCAACAATGGTCGTTACGGTAGTTGCCAATACATGGCGTGTTGAACGCACGACAACGTCTGCGATCGCCTCGGGATCCCCGGCACGTGCTTGTTCATCATCTCGTATAGCAGCTGCCACAACGATAGCATCGTTGATTGCGACTCCCACTAAACCCATTGTTCCTACGATGGCCATAAATCCAAAGGAAAAACCAAAGAGCCATAATGAACCAAGCCCCAGCCCGACACTTAAAATTGCCACAACACCAATCAATGCGGCCATCCTGAACGAACTAAACGAAAGCACCAATGTGGCAACCATCATTACCATTAGCACACCAACACTCGACATCAAATTACCTACGGCATCGTTGCGTTTGGCTGACTCGCCACCATACTCCAAGCGATAACCCGGTGGCAACTCGAAACCCGAAGCGGCTAAATTATCCTTGAATTCCGCTAGGACAATGCTTGGTAATACGCCCGCAGTGGTGAAAGCCTGAACCTGACTTAGTCGTTGATTATTGTGACGTGGGATTGCTGCAGAATCAGGGACGAATTGAATCTTTGCCAACGAACCAAGTGGAACACGCTCACCAGAGAGTGGTAAAACAAGGTCCAACGATGCAAGACTTGATAGATTAGCCCGCTGTGAACCTGCCACACGTACCCGAACAGGTAACTGCTCCGTTTCTTCCAAAATCGATCCACCAACAACCCCTTCCAGCAGCGCGTCGAGTTGCTCAGCAATCATCTGATTATCAAGGCCAACTAAGCGAGCCTCTTCTTCATCGACTTGCAGCACCAACTTCGGCAGAGTCTCCGTTGCATTGTCGCGTGTATGAACGACATCGGGAATTGCTGCCAAGACTTCTCGAACTTGTTGACTCAGTTCACGTAGTGTTTCCAGATCAGGACCGAAAACTCGCACCTCAATCGGTGCGTCGAAAGGAGGCCCTTGCTCTAACTGGCGAACCAGGACACGAGCCTCAGGCAGTAACTCATCCAGTTCCTTCTGCAGTTGATGGATCAACGGCCCGATGTCCTCTGCTGAATCTAGTTCAATCAAACCTTGAGCGTAGTTGGCTGCGAACTCGCGACGTTTAACGATGTTGTAATAAAAACTGGGAGCACTTTCACCCAGGAACCAACTAACTCGTTTGACACGAGAATTGGCCAGTAATTGCTCGCGAGCCTGGATCGTCAGTTGTTTTGTCGCTTGAATAGACCCATGCGCTGGAAGTTCGATTTCAACATGAATCTGATTTCGATCAGCCGGTGGAAAAAACTGTTCCGGCAGGTGTCGGGCTTGTATGAATCCGAAAACTGGTAACACAACTGCCAGTGCCATGCCCCACCAAGGACGTCGAAACAGTTGAACTAAAACAGCTCGATAGACTGCTGTCATGTGATCGTTCGTATAACCACTCTGCCACCAGTGCTGGGCACGTCCCTCGATCTGAGAAGCCAACGCTGAAAGCGCTGGAATAACCGTTAACGCCAGTAATAGTGAACTGAAGATTGCCAAGATTACACTCGTCGCAATCGTACCAACAAACTCACCTGCGGGGCCAGGCATTAACGCCAGTGGAGAGAATGCCAAAGCGGTTGTCACAGTGGATCCCAGCAACGGGATCGACAAATGTCGAACGCTATCACTAACTGCCGCAGCACGGGTGACTCCTGCACGGAGCCGAACCTGAACTTCATCGACAATCACAATCGCATTGTCAATTAACAATCCGAGCGCCAGAATGAGACCAGTGATTGACATTTGGTGCAGAGGCACTTCTAGCAATCGCAGACCGGTGAGCACCATCAGGGTAGAGAGAGGTAAGGCCACGGACACAATTAATGCACTTCGCCAACCCATCATTAACAGTATTACGACAACAATTGCCAGGCCACCAACAGCAAGATTTCCCATCAGCGTGCCCAGGCGAGCTTCGACGTATTTACTTTGCTCATAAATCCGAGTAAGTTCCACCCCACGAGGCAACTCCGATTCGAACTGAGTTAAGATTTTATCCACATCGCGAGCCCACAAATCGATGCGAACCTTGGAATCAACTAACGCGCCCAACACTATGGCATCAGTCCCTTCGACAACCGACAAGCTCCGTGGCGGCTGCGAGATTCCTTTTCGCACATCGGCCACATCAGATAGTCGTACTACTTGCCCTTCGCTGCCAAATTGAATGGGCGTTTGGGCAATGCGATCGATGGAATCGAACTCGCCCCCAACTTCCAGTAAAAAGTCTCCATATGTCGATCTGAGTTGTCCTGCTGCAACTTTCGCGTCACTGGCCGCAAGTTGTCGAGCCACGTCTGCTGCTGTTAGACCGCGTGCTGCCAATTCGGCCGGACGCAACTCCACAGCAATCTCCTCTTCAGGGTCGCCAAACACGTCAACATCTTCCGTGCCGGTTACTGCTCTAAGGCGATCTTCTAGTTGCTGCGTTTTACGTCGTAAGATGGCGTAATTTGGACGATCATCTTGAGTCCACTTGAGCGCCGTGATTACAGCGTAAGACTTCGTTGTGATTTCATCAATGTCTGGTTTGAGAACTCCGGCGGGAAACTGATTACGTGCATCGTCGAGCTTGTCACGAATTCGAGACCACACCTCTGCTACTTGATAGACAGTGTCATCCAGCTCTAAGACTAACGTGGAACTGCCGGCTCGTGACACCGACTGCACTTCCTTGAGTTCATCAATTTCTTGCAATTCCTCTTCCAGTTTTTCCGTTACGAGAGACTCAACACGCTCGGCAGTCGCTCCAGGAAAACGTGTTGTGACGATGGCGAATCGTGGAGTCAGTTCTGGATCTTCAAGTCGAGGCAATACAAAGAAACTCGACATTCCTGCAACCACGATCATGACGACACTGAGTACCAGTAGACGTGTGTTGCGATAAAATAGATTACTCATGGAGATGCCTTTTAGTCGATGTATGTATCACGAATATATTTTTTATTATCAAATGTGATAAACTAATTTTCAACCAACTTAACTACTTGTCCCGCAACAACGCGATGTGATCCAGACGCCAAAACCTGTTCACCAGGTGTGACTGTGCCACGGATCAAGACACGTTCTCCATCAAAGTAGATGGCTTCTACCACGCGACTTTCGAGTTTGTGTCCTGCCTCGTGCTTTACTGCGATCATTACTGACCACAGGCCACGAGATGATCTTGATAGAGAGGCACTAGGCACCCAGTATCCTTGCTCATCCAGTTTAGTAGGCAACGCCACTCGCACGACCTGACCCGGGACAAGCGCAGAACTTGCCTCTTCCTCGATTATCAATATGACGTTTCGCGTGCGTGTTGTCAGATTCAACTCTGGAGACACACGAGCAATGGTTGCCGAGTAAGTGGCACCGTGGATAACAATTTGGTACGAGTCACCTACTTCGAGCTCACTGGCGATTGCGGCGGGCAAACCAATCCAAGCTTCCAGACGTGCCACTTCGACAAGTCGGAAAACAGGACTACCGGTCGCAATAATCGTACCCTCATCAACGTGTCGCTTTGCGATTCTCCCTGCGAACGGAGCAAACAGGACCGTATCTTCGAGGTCGACAGCAAGTTCACGCAATTCGGCATCGAACCGAGTAACTTTCGCGCTGGCCGCAGTTATCTTTTCCACTCGCGTCCCTGCAACTAACTCATTGAGTCGAGATTGCGCTGCATCCACACGTGCTTGGGCCGCCTGTAAGCTAAAGAAAGTGTGATCAAATTCCCCTTGAGTAATAGCCTTCTTTTCGAGAAGTTTTTGGTTACGCTTGTAGTCAGTCTGCAGCAAGGAATGTTGTGCAACCAGTTCACGTATTTCGGCCTGAGAAGTGATGATCTTCTCCTTGCGAGGGCCAGCCTCCAGTTCCGCTAATATCGCAGCAGCTTCACTTCGGTTTGCCTGCAATTGTGCTTGGTGAGCAAGTAGGTGGCGACGATCTAGCTTGGCCAAAGGTTGGCCCGGTTCAACGTAGTCTCCTTCATCAACGATCACCGAGAGTATTTTTCCATTGCCATCGAAGCTTAACTCACTGGCACGCGCTGCCACTAATACACCTGTGAACTGTCGTTCTACCAACACCGACGAAACTTGACGAGCTGTAATTACCTCGACAGGTATTATGCGATCAGAACTCGTTAGCGGAGGCAGGGAGGACTTGGCGAAGGAGCCCAAAGAGAAGCTGGCAAGCGTCACACCGGTAAGGACGACGATCAGCCCAGACATACGAAGTGTCGTTATTTGACGATTCGTCAAATTGTGATTAAAAAAATACGAATTATGAAACAACTTGTTGTAATTCATCAGAAAACACCTCTTTTTGAACGCGTTGAACAGTTTCATCGTAGTCATAATCTTTTGACAGCGGAAGCCAATTGTAGCCATCCATCATGCTGCCGATATTGCGACGGATAGCCAGGAATGGATCGTTAATCCCCACCTCCGTGAGTGAGTTAGGGGTTGTCGTCATGATAATAGAAGAACCGCCATAACTAATCGACCATAATCCAAACACGATATCCTCAACGGCCATATCCTCAGGCAGTTTTAGGTCGCCATGAGCGATTGCATCACGAACAACGCCACCCACTATACCGATGCATGATGCCTCACAGGTTCGCAGCACTTGTTGACGTATTTCCGATGTTTTTTCCCAAATTGAACTCGCCCGAATGATCTGCTCAACTTGGAAATGATCGGGGTAAAGCCGAACAAATAACTCGCAAGCAACGCCAATCGCGCTGAGACGCTCGCGAGGCGACCCCTGAAATGATGCAGCACGCTCGAATAGATCTTGGCGTTTCTTTAAGGTTTCAATCGCCAGTGCCAGGATGATCTCTTCTTTGTTCTTGAAGTGCTGGTAGATCGTACCTTTGGAATACTCCATCTCTTCCGCCACTCGATCCATACTCAGCCATAGATAACCGCGATCACCCAACATCCGCCGCGAGACCTCAAGGATCTGCATTTCGCGTTGCTGTATTTCTCGTTGTTTTCGGGTTAAAGTATTCATGACAACTTAATTATTGACTATACGTCATTAAATGACAAGTCGATATTTATGTTTCAGGTGTATTTTCTTAATCTTTTTATCCAAACAAGGGGGTCGGTGATTACTAGAGGCGAGAGATGCAATACATAATTGGGGATTCGGAATCCAATAGATTCGTTCGGGGTTGTTTACTCCTAATCCTCGATTGCCAGACACATCAGTTCCCACACTTATCGATCCCATACTTATCGATCCCATACTTATCGATCCCATACTCTGCTGAAAGATCGCTTAAACGATCAAGGAAGGTTGGCAACTGTACTTAGAGCGCTGTGAGAGTCCTGAACTCATAGTAGGAGTAAGTCCTGCTACAACAAAACGATACAAGGCGGTCTATGCCAAGCACAAAGGTTTCTGTGCACAAAAAAGGTACAAATACTGGTCTGTCATCAATAAAAAAGTGACTCAAGAATATGGCAAATGGCTTGATAATAAGGAGTACGCGGATCGAACGATTGTTTTAGAGTTAAACGTAATCTGCTCAATTGTTAAATGGTTAGCAGAAGAAGAGAAATCACCTGCTTCATGTTGTTTTCTTTTAAAAATGAGCAAGCCTGATGGTAGTAGCACCTATTGTTATTCCCAAAAAGAAGTAACAAGGATGATTGCGTATTGTAATGAGAATCCCCCACTCCGTTGGATGGGAGGTGTGATTACAGCACTTGCAACATCAGGTTTACGAATTAACGAATTAGCCAGCTTACGCTGGAGTGACCTCGATTTCAATTCAAATACTATCAAGCTTACGGACGAGCGATCCAATCCACGAAACAAACAAACTGGGAAACAACGGAGAACAAAATCAAAACGTGATCGAGCAATCCCTATGCACCCTGCGTTTTTAAAGGTCGTCTCTTCAATTCCTAAACATCAAGACGGAATTGTGTTCCGTAGTCAGAAGGGAGGTCATATTCGTGACCGACAAGTTCTGGCAACTTTACAAGACAAAATCATTCACAAATTAAATGCCGAATTTCAATCACCAAAAGGAGAGATTGGATTTTCTCGTGGCACCACCCATGGTCTACGACATTATTTTTGTTCAGAGGCATATCGAAATGGTGCTACTGACGCAGAACTGTTAGAATGGCTAGGTCACACCGATTCAAAAGTTATGAGTTTGTATCGACACCTTCGCAAAGAAGACAGCCATAAYAAGATGAACCAAATCAAATTCCTGGRAAGCGACGACTAGGARTKAGYWMTTAATTTMCGTCGCATTTTTYAACCTGGCTTTCACAAACGTCAGGTGATACTTAAGAGAGAWCYAGTGAWMRCTGAAACRAGACARAWCGRACTTTCTRATCKGTGCKATTYCAATCGWATWGMACGSCCCATTSGGGYTGGATTAGAAGAYTGTTTGTCTCAGTGWTTGTCCCAGTRACTGGGAYAAACAAAAAGCTTCATTCMTAAGTGATTGTAGAACAACAACTTAAGAATRAAGCTTYAAAGTCTARCGGAGAGGACAGGATTCTCTCGGGCCTGTTTTCGCAAGTCCTTAWGSCATACCGACTTGCCACWYAWCTWMTTRYYAACAAACAACTTACCGTCTTCTGGATGATCYTGGTTGTTTGTGGTTGTTTAGGGTTATTTGGGAATCAATTAAGCACAAATCAAGCACAAAATCTCATGTGTGGTTTTGCAGCGATTGTTCCAACAACCACCCGGAAACGAACATCACACACTCGTCATCATACTTCTGACGATTTAGCTGTAAGTGACAATACTGCAGCTAGTTATGCTCGATTTAGCTCTGACAAACAGCGTGAAGAGAGTAATAAAGATCAACAACGCATGTGTCGTGAGAGAGCGGAGGAGAATGGCCATGACATTCAGCTCAATCATGAATTTAAGGACTCTGGTGTTTCTGGAACGAAGCTACATCGTGAAGGATTAGATGCGATGCTGCTTAGTGCTGAGGCAGGTGATTTTAAGGTTTTATATTTATACAATCTAAGTCGTCTTGCTCGTGAGTCAATCATCACGATGCCAATGCTCAAACGGTTAGTTTATAAATACAAAATCCGAGTCATTAGCGTTACTGACGGAATCGATTCAGATCGTGATAATTGGGTACTGATCTCATCAGTCTTGAGTATCTTTAATGAAAACTATCTTAAGGAACTAGCAGAGAATGTTTTTCGAGGACAGGAAGGCGCTGTGTTAGCTGGTTTTAGCGTAGGAGACCATAGATTTGGATACTTATCGGTACCAGTGCCAGGAACCGAAAATAGTCGACGAGGAAAAGATGCAAAACCTCGAATGCAATATGTGATTGATGAAAAGACTGCCCCTTGGGTTGTGCGTATTTTTCATTGGTTGGTTCATGAACGTCTCTCACTTACTCAGATTACGAAGAACCTAAATAAATTAAACGCGCCAAAAGACCATCGATCTACAACCGAAGATTGGAATCATGAGATGGTTACTCGCACCCTCTCAAGTGTAAAATACATAGGGATTTGGCCATGGGGTGATAAGAAAAATGTGCGTGATCCAGAAACGGGTCAAGTTAGTCAAGAATCACGGCCTGAAGAAGAGACCGAAAAATGGCGTCGAGATTATCCCCATCTACAGTTTATCGATAACGAAACATTTGAGAAGGCACAGACTTACCTTCAGGAGAACCGAGACAAACATGAAGAGAGTCGTAACCAAGATGGAACATTTAACACAAATCCAAGAAGTGTGGATAATTCACATCCTCGTCACTTGTTATCTAGCTTGATCTTTTGTGCTGGTTGTGGTTCCAAGTTCTATGTTGGTGGAACTAATGGGAAATATATGTTTTGTCCCAAATACAAGAAAGGCTCGTGTGAATGCAAAACTACTTTGCAACGGAAACGAGCTGAAAAGATGATTCTGGATAAAGTAGGTCAATTGATCCTTGAGGATTCTAACTGGGGCCAATCTATTTTAAAACAGACTCTTCGGACTTGGAAGTTACATGAACAGCAGGTTCCCGCTGAACTTGCTTCTGCCGAAAAAGCTTTGAAAAAAGTAGAGCAGAAGATTACTACGCTCGTTGATCAAATTGAGGATGGTTGCAAAATACCAGACGTGGGTAAACGTTATAACGAGCGTCGAACCGAACGACGCGAACTGGTTAAACAGATTGAGAAACTAAAGAAGTCTCTCGAAACTCATAGTTCAATTCCCACAGAAGAATGGGTTCGTGAACAGTTACAACAATTGGGTGACTGTTTACAAAGTGGAACTCCCGCTGCTGCTTATGCACTACGCAGTTTAGTAGGTGGCAAAATAGTAGTGACTGAAATTAAAAAAGATGGTTCTGAGCGACATTACTTGCAAGGGAAATTTGAAGTCCAGGCTTGCTCTCTCATCGATACTTCTAGTGAAGAGATCGAGCCAGAAGTTCTAACTAGAGAGATCGTAATTGATTTTGTGGACCCAAACCCGCTTGATGCCGAGTCTGAGCAGGCAAAAGCTCTCTACGATCAAGGGTTAATGAATGTAGAAATTGGCAAACGGCTTAAATGCTGCAAAAGTAAAGTCACGAAACTTATTCGACATTGGTTTGAGTCACGTGGTCTTAAAATGCCGGATGGTCGTAGTCGCCGAGCCCAATTAACTTGCAAACATCAAGATCCGCCAATGTATCAGCGAATTAGTGATGAAGTAAAACAGCTTTACGACAAGAAACTTCTAATTGGTGAAATCGCTGAAAAGATGAAATGTGATCGCAACACGATTACAGATGCCAATCGTTTTTGGTATGAATCACGTGGATTAGAAGTGATAGATGGCCGCACTCGTCGTAAAAGTTTAAAACGAAAGGTGTCATCCAAACCGACTGATAAAGACAACGAATCTTCCGCTGCATAATGCCAGTGGTAAATGTCTAATCAAGTAGTAGACAACCTAGCGGCCGCTTGCGGCTGCTAGGTTGTTTGTTTTTTTAGCTATCAGCTGAAATAGAAAACTATTGTTAGGCGGATTCAATTCTGAAGACCGCAGGGGGTGGAGGGTTGTTTACTCAAACGGTGTATAAACCGACCATATGATTCGACTTAGCGAGGTTTAGGATTTTTTGTACACAGCGAATAACGTAAGTTCACTTAATATCCTCAAAGAGCATGATGATTTCTTCATCGAATTTCTGACCGATCGCAACGTAATTGCATCTAAACTAGTGAAAGAATGTTCATGCCGAAGGTCGCTGGGCTAGTACAGCATGTCGTAAGAATGCTTGTGATGAAAGGAAATAGTTTTCGTGTCATGGTGTGAGCATTGGAGGGTGGATTATCAATCGGGTGAGGGAGGAGAGTGAGAGAATTAAGCCCCGGCTGTTTATTTAGCCTCTGCCTTAGCTGCTACAGCTTTCCGCTTTATGCGGGCTTCTTTGCGCGAAAGTGGTGCGTCTTCGAGGGGTTCTGAATCTGTGATGGATGACGTTTTGCTTTCGGTGTGCATCAGTGTTTTTCCGGCTTTGATTCTTTTAGCATTACGGCCGGCGACTGCCTTGATTTCGGTTTGGATAGGGTCATCGTTTTGTTGTTTGAGCCAGTTATCTAGCTCTTTGATGAGAAGTTTTTTGATTTTTACTAACTCCGGATCGTCAACACGATTCTCCAATTCCCAGGGG
The DNA here is from genome assembly GCA_002733575.1 of Blastopirellula sp. Taxonomy (GTDB): domain Bacteria; phylum Planctomycetota; class Planctomycetia; order Pirellulales; family Pirellulaceae. The sequence continues at coordinate 55,186 of NVWB01000020.1, forward strand.
TCTTTTGATATATCGTATAATTCCATTGCAGGACGGTGCTCGTGCATATTAGTGAGCTCTGCAGCCTCTGGATCTTCTGCAGCATATTTGACCCACGCTTTAAAAGCGCCGCCAAGCCCGGGACTGTCAAAAGTTTTGTCATGGTGGTAGTTGTGAATCAATTTATAACGCCCATCGGTGATGGCGCGCATGCCGTAGCCGCCGGGTGTTGAGGCGGGGAGTGCGCTGGTGGTGAAGCCGTAGGCGTATTCGCGGTGAGATTTTTTTTCTCCTGTTAGGACGCCTGCGAAGCTTTTACCGTCGATTTCATCAGGAATCTTGCCGCCGATAATGTCTATCAGTGTCGGCAAGACATCTGCGTAATGAATGATCGCATCGGTGCTTGTACCTGCGGCGATTTTTCCTGGCCATTTTGCGATCGCGCCGGCGTGAATGCCCGCATCGAATGATGTGAACTTGGCACGTGGTAAGTGAGCCCCTTGTTCGCTTAAGAAAATAATGAGTGTGTTTTCTATCTTATTAGATTCTTTCAAGACTTTAAGCACTTCGCCAATTTGCCAATCGAGGAATTCTACTTCGGCATAATAGTGACAGAGCTCTTCGCGTGTTTCTATGCAGTCGTAATAGGTGGGGGGGATAATGAGTTTGTCAGGGTCGAATGTTGAGGCATCACCCTTATCCCATGGCTTGTGTGGCTGATGCGAGCAGACTGCTAGAAAGAAAGGTTGAGCCGGATCCTTGCTGATGTATTCACGGATACTGTCGAAATTGTCTTCGAGTAAGTCGCTCTTTTTTTTATCGCTCGATTTTCCGTAAATAAAGTCAAATGCGTAGACGTCTCTTGGGCCTACGTGACCTTTGCCGACGAGCCCCGCTCTGTATCCTAGTTTTCGGAGCTCAAGCGGAATGGACGTGATATCTGACCTAGAAGGAATGCCGTTTCCGATAAGTCCGTTTCTATTAGGAAAAGACCCGCTGTAGAGTTCGGCCCTGCATGGTGCGCACTGAGCGAAGGCAACATAGGCTTGGTTGAACTTAATCCCTTCGTAGGCGAGTGAGTCGATGTTGGGCGTCTTCGTATTTTTTGCTCCAAAGCAGCCGATGTCGAATCGGTGGAGGTCGTCTGCCAAGATAATTACAATGTTCGGTTGCTCGGCGAATAGAGATGGGTCTGAATATAATATCAGGGCTGCGAAGATGAAAAATGGCTTATTTATTGAGGGTGTCATTTTTTTGTTTTCTTCTTTTTCTTTTCAGAGTGGTCTTCGATAGTATCTAATGAGTGAGCTTCGATGTCTGCCCTGATCGCTGCGATGGCATTTTTAAATTGCTGCGCGAGCTCGGGGTGCTCATCGACGATGTTAGTGCTTTCGCTGATGTCGTTTTTCAGGTCGTAAAGTTCGCCTTTGCCTCGTTTGCTTTCGAGGAATTTGTAGCTGCGGTTACGGGCTCCCGTAATACCGCTGTTGCCAGCATAAAAAAGATACTCGT
>NVWB01000134.1 GCA_002733575.1 Blastopirellula sp.
AAATACACAAAGGGGATTCAGGCGAAGGGCTGATGGAAACCCTGGTCATCCATCCTTCCGGAAAGTTTTTTACCATGGCAGGTCGGCTTCGCGGCGGTGATTGGAACATCGCTTTATTTGAACTTCAAAGCGGAAACAAGATAGCCTCGCTCAACACGAAATACCGGGTAACACATGCCTGCTATAATACGGATGGAAGTCAGCTCATCTTAGTGGGAGCACAGGGGCAGCCGAAAACTAAAAAAGATGGCGAGTTCCCTCGCTTTGGTCGAGTCGATATATTTGATTTGAAGATAATTACCTAACTTCGAGTTTAGCTAAATCCAGAGACTTCTCGATGAACTCCACAGCTTTTAACCTTCTACCCGACAATAATGTCGTTATCAAAACCCGGGTCGAGCTTCCTTTAAAAAGATGTCTCACGCGAAGGCGCGAAGAGGTTTGGCTTCAGACTTTCTTGGTGCCTTTGCGACTTTGTGTGATTCATTTTTCGTTTGCTTGAGGATTATAAAAGCGCCCCTGATCGGATTTGAACCGACGGCCTCCACCTTGACAGGGTAGCGAGCACTCCTGACTGCTCTACAAGGGCATGTTTTTTGAATAGCTCAGGTGAGATTCGAACTCACAGCATCTCTGGTTCTAAGCCAAAGTGGTCTGCCAGTTGCCTACTGAGCCATTGTCTGATTCTTTCATTCGCCCTCGGCCGTTTTCCTCCCTTGTCGGTCGGCGGCTTCAGTTGAATACCTAGAGCTGGATTCGAACCAGCATTCACTCGGGTTTAAACCGCGTTGCTCTACCAGTTGGCATACCTAGGCATAAAGTAGTCCTGGGTGGACTCGAACAAGTGACGTTTTCCACTTTAAAAACGGCACTTCGGCAATTAATTGGGCAGCATTTGGGCACAGAATTAAATTCTGAAACTATTACAGCTATTAAGAAACTGCTTGATGAACTATTAGAAGAGTCTCAGCTTGAACGGTAGAACTTTTGTTATCCCTTTTTGAATTTGAATTCTCTTACCCGCCAAGTTTAGGTAAGCCACCTTGATCATCCCAAATCCGCCCCACAAACGCATCAAAAGGATCATTGCACCACTTGATTCTGAGAAGGTAGGGCGGGTTTTTATGCTTTAAATATGACACTTCTTTTTTGTTCTGGAAATTTCGAGGGGGATGGCGATAAGTGAATGATTTTTTTCGAGTAAGAAGTAGCCGAATTATATCCGCAATTACAATCTAATTGAGTGCTAATTCATTCTAATAGCATTTGAATTGATTGTATCTACTTAATAGGTGCTGAAATGGTGGCTTAATTGGTTCACTGGAAAGCCCCATATCCCTTATCTTCTTCTGCCATACCCTGATTAGTCTTGAGCGTGCGGTTTTCCACTTTCTCTAGAGCTTTGAATAAGGCAAGAAACTCATCAATCGATTAGAGACACGATCTTTGGATGCTTCTTAGAAGATTCTCCCTTCACAGAAAATCACGTTTTTCGATCAAACGGTGTAAAATCTATATGAAGAGGATGTTTAGCTTTAGTCTTCTGGGAATCGTAACTACAGGAACCAATCAACAAAAAGGCACAAGATTATGAACAGTGAAAAAACAAATAGAACGAGAACTCAAAGTAAAGTGGAGAAACATGAATCAGAGAGTTAGATCAAACCCTTATTATGCAGGCAGAGTTTACTGCCTTTTCCAGAATTTCAATGAGTTCAACAGTTGGGCAATCAAAGCGGGCTATAAATCAGGTTTAATCTTAGACCGAATAGATAACCAAGGTCCATACTCTCAAGAAAATTCGCAGTGGTTAAGTCGATCAGAGCACACACTGAAAACAGCAGTCGAGAGGCGGAAATTTTCGCCATCAGAAATTAGGCAAATTAGGGCTGCTTATGCTTCAGGGATATCATCATACAAGCTTGGTCCTATCTGGGGATATAGCCAGAAAGGCATTATAAATATCGTCAACAGAAAAGCCTATGCAGATGTCAAATAAAGAAAGAAAGTAGAACTATGAATATAACAAAATCTGATGCGATTCGGGAAAGTGTAAAAGAGTTAGGTTTGGGGGCCAAAAACCGAGAAATCCAGACCTTCTGCCAAACCAACTACGGCTTCAAACCTACAACTCAACATATCTACCATGTATTGGGACACCACAACGAAAGAGCATTGAGTTCTATCAGTGGAAAACAACTTTATGAACTGAAAAAGGTATGTAAAAACACATTTGAGAATAACTATGATCTGCTAGTCCAAGGAGCTATAGCTTTGAAGAATGTTGAATCATGAAGAATTCCGCAAATAACTTTTTCGATGAGTTAGCAAGTCTGCCAGAGTGGACAAGGCAGAAAGGATTCGCATCTCTAATGTGGCATGATACAACTTGGTGGCAATTCCAACCTGCATCACTCAATGAAGGACGATGCTATTGTCAACTTGAGGTGGAATTCAATCAGATCATGATTCGAGTAATCTATACGGAAGAAGAGTATTCAGGGAAAGGAGTTGCAACTAAGGCTATTGAATCATTGAAGGGATTGATTGATGAATTAGATAGAGTGGCCAAAACCGAGGGAACATATTTGATTTTGAAGCTTTGCCCAAGCCCTGTAGATATTTGCGGGCTTATTCCAAGAGAAGATTGGCGATCGGGTTTTGAAATTGGATTTTCAGTAAAGTTAGACACAAAAAGACTCGATTTGGATGCTCTAATCAATTGGTATACAAAAAAACTGGGCTTTGTTCCTTGTGAGTGTTTGAGGTATCGCAGAGAGGGAAACTGTATGGTTCCTAATATGACTTACGGTTCATGGATTTTGAAGCGACCAGCCCTTATGTATCCAGAAGAGAATTTGGACTTCGTAGAAGCTGAGTATCAAGGATTGGCATTTAAAGGGTTCGTTGTTTAAAAGATGTTCACTATTCTTGGGGAAGCTCAATCATTGGTTGATTACTTCTTTACCATCTTCTGGAAGATGATTTTTTTTATAATATTCATTTATCATTTCTCTATTGTCGTAGGTAAGGTCATACCATCCATTTTTCCATGCAGCGAAAGTAGCCCATGACCGACCTGGGAGTCTCTCCTTTGACATAGTTCTAAAAGATCCATTGACAGCAGACAGATATACTTCTTCTAGCGGTGTGCCTTCTATATCCATAATAGACCCTAAATGGACTAACCAATTAGTCAAATGTACATATTGTTCCCAAGCATTATTTTCACCTGTAAAATCACTCTTTCTACTCAGGACATCTTTTAAGAATTTCATTACTTGAGGATGAGATATGAGAATTCCATTAGAAGATAAAGTTGCGACAATTTCAAAGAAAGAGTCTTTTGTCTTTAAATATGGATCGGTAAAAAAATTCGTGCCTTCAAGCACTGACATTAGATTGATTCTAGATTCAACAACCCTGTCTTTTATAGTGGCATGCTTGCTAAGTATACCGTCTATAAAAACGTCAATCTCTGTATCATCTATCACCCTCAACCCATAGCTTCGATCATAATAATCCTTGAGGTTCTGATCTATTTTACTTCTTGAGAGGAAAAACAGATTCTGTCTATTTATATCGTGTAATCTATTAAATCTATGATTATTTAAAATTGATCTAAAATTAATATCACCAAGAGAGTACCCAATAATTACGGTGGTGTTTTCTTCGATTAAGGTTTGTACCTTTTTTGAGAAATAATCAGGTTTATTAATGAAACGAAAATAATCGTCAGCCGTCACCACCATTTTTTTGGGGTATTTTACCGAACCATGGATATGATAGATTTGAACTCCTATTGGTTGACGATTAACGGGATAGCCAATTGAATAAGCAGTCGAATCGCAACCTTTCATAATCTCTTTCTCAATGAGCTCATCATAGTTAGTGGTTATGAATTTCAACTCTGGAAAGTTGATTACAAACTCTTTTACTCTATCTGCATTTTTTCCTAATTTAAGCTCGCGTATAATTTGTGCAATTTCTGTATGTAGGCACTTTTCTTCTGAGAACATCCTAACTTGAATAATACTTGCGCACTCTTCTAAGGGCATTATGGGCTTATCATCAGGAAATAATTGATCTATGAGCTCATCGCCTTCCTTTATTTTCTTTGCACACTGTTTCAACAAGTCGAGCCAAGAAGGCGCTTTTAAATCTGTTATATGCATCGAGAAACCTGTCCCCACAAACATGCATAGAGATTTAGATTCCAATGCGTAAGCCAATTCGTAGTATGGATTCAAGTCAATTATTCCTTGTTTTTAACAGGTATTAGTAAATTTAAATGGATCACAGCATTCGGGTAGATACAACAAAGAACGATTAGGGAAATGTAGTAGGAACTGATTGTCAAGTTGAACTAATGACAGAAACTTTTGAATAAATGGGAATTGGAGGGATGTGATACTCGAAGTGAGTAATATTCTAACATCAGAGCTAACTCAATTTCCACGAGCGAGCGTCCAATCCAAAAACTTGATCTGCAACTCGGGTTCAGCGGCTTGTGATTCGGCATTTTGCATGGCGATTTGGTAGGTGTCACATCTTCGCTCTCAAAAAGGACACGGGCCTGCCAAATGCCGTGAAAAAGTATTTGCGTATGGGGTGTCCCATTGTATGCAAGTGATTTCATTCAGTGCAATATTGTGAAGTGTGTCGTCCCAGCAACCAAGACCATCAAAATTGGCGAATTCACATGTATCGGGGCTAAGATTTATCAATCGACCAATGTAGAAATCTTCGATCTCTTCATCGTCGTCCTCGCATTCGATGATGAAGTTCGCGTCCAAAGATTGCAGTTGTGAAAGCATGTTATGAATGTCGCCTAGAGCCAAGTTGGGATTTGGCAATGCTTGAGCAATGCCTTCGTCAGCGATCATTTTTGTCCATTGGCGTTCATATTTTCCGCAGCGAATGTTAGTAACGCCATCCACACGCATAAGTGCGAAGCCATCGGGATAAAAGTCGTGAAATTGCCACAGCAGAAACCAATCATTGTTGGAATCCAATACGAATCCATTTACACGTGGCTCACAAGGCGTCGTACGGGTGATGCGTAGCTTCGTCATAGTCCCTGCTAAACCGCGTAATGTCTCGGCATTTTCTGATTTGTTGTTCACAGTTACTCTTCTCAAATAACAAATATCAACCCGCAAAATTACAACAACCAATTACCGCACCATTACGGTCTAGTACGGATCAGTGAAGCTTAAATGTATCACAGCATTTGGGTAGATACAATAAAGAGGGAATGGGGCGGTGAGGAGCAGAACCCGATTATCTATAACCTGCAAGATTATCAAGTTGAACCAATGACAGAGACAAATCTTGAACAGATGTGAATTCGAGATATGTAACGCACGAGTCCGTGTGCAACATATTGTTATCCGACGGATGACCTCACGTTTGAGCTTCCAGCAGCGATGAGCGAATCGCCATCAGTTGAGTCCATGCGTACGAAAAATCATCAATCAGCACAGCGTCGCCATCACCATCAAAATAGTTGAACACTGCATCCGATTGCAACCACGTCACCACCTCGGAATGTGGAGACGCGTTAGTATCCCAGAATGCACTGGATAGCCGCCCATTTTTGAGCAGGCTGTCGTCGTTGTTCAGAATGAAGGCAGCAAGATGTCGTTTGGCGTTATTTGTCCTAGTTGAAATCCATGCATCGAGAAAGCGTTGGATAGACGGCAGTGCGTTCGAAATTGCACAAAGGACAGTGTCAATCGAGTCCTCGAATGCACCGATGATCGGGCCAGCAAGTTGGTGATCCCAGTATTCGTCCAAGAATCGGTTGACAGCATCCCGTTCCCGTTGCGGCCATGAATCGAATTGCGCGTATTTGAGTTTACCGAAGACGACAGCGAGATCGAGGAAGTCGTCGCGATGTTCGATCGTCAGTTCCAATAACCGCGGAAGAAAATGTTTGAAGTGGCGGACGTTGCCCCAAGTTGAGATCGCCTTCCTTGAGTAGCGTTCGAGATCGTCATACGTCAATACGCGAAGTGGCGGATCGGCAAGCCTCGCGGAGTGTTCGGGGCCAACGCAACAATCGCATCCCGTGAAGTCGTCGCCGATACGACAGTGGGCAAACGTTGAGTAGAGATTGTTGATTGTGTCATCCATGGGATCACGTGAGTCGCATAACAAGTATCAAACCGCAAAAACACAACAACCAAATCCCGCACCATTACGGTCTAGTGCGGAACAGTGAAGCTTAAATATATCACAGTATTTGGGTAGATACAACAAAGAGGAAATAGGGTGGTGAGTAATATGCTAAAGTCTAAGCTCAACTGCGGAGTCAGATTGTAGCTTCTTCTTAGGCTTTGTTTTCACTTAAGAAATCCAATATTTCCTTTTTAACTACTTCAGGCTCTCCGACAATCCCTTCATTTGCAAGGTCTAGATCATCCCAAAATGAGCCAAGTTCATTGAACCCATCTAGTTCGGTCTCATACATTGACCAAAAAAATAATCTTTTAGCTACAGCTGAATAATCGGTTAACCCATCTTTAAGAGCTTTATAGCACAAGCTAAATAAAAATCGGATCGAAGCTTCCTCATCAGCTCCAACAGATAAAAGATTTAGATAAGTTATGGCATCACTTCCCTTACTACAGAATGCGAGCTCGATTATTTCGATACATGGCTCATCTTCTTCCAGTATTATTGAGTCAGCCCAAGCTACAATCTCTTCGATGCTAATTGCATTTAATGGTAGAGCTTCGGCATAAGCCTTTGCTATTTCATTTCGCTTCATTTACAAGTGAGCCTAACGCCCGTTTAATTGAGCAAATTTTTAATGGCGACTTTTGTGCATAAACACGCACAAAAAGTGATAGCGTAAATTTATTCGGTGCAGCCGTATGTCAGGTTGTGATTCTGGTATGCCATTGATGCATATCCTTTAATGTAGCTTGGTAACTTGTTTCATCCGTTTTTAGACTACTACGACATTCAAAGTTGAACATTACAATTTTCTTTTTGTTCGTTGCAACTTTACCAGTATCAACATCGACTTCGAGGGTGGCACTTTTAAGCTGGGCCACATCGACACCCTCTTTTTCGCTTTGCTGCTGAAGCCATGCTTGTATTTCTTTTGCAATGTGTAGATCAAGCGGCCCTGCAATAGAATGGAGAGCATCACCTGTAAGTAAGTTTAGAGTTATTGTTCCATCAGGTAGATCTGACATAATCTCTAAATCGTCGCACATACGCCAACCTACAAACATTTTGCATACGACATCTGCATAATGATTTAGACGTTTTCTACGCATTCTTTTTAAAACCTAACAAGATATCAAACCGCAAAAACACAATAATCAAATGCCTCACTAGTACGAATCAGTGAAGCTTAAATGTATCACAGCATTTGGGTAGATACAACAAAGAGGGAATAGGGCGGTGAGGAGTATGTAGTAGGCGAAGTTAGCATTTTTTTAACGCCCAAGCTAAGCGGCGTGCGTTAGCGAGTCCTTGCTTGAACGCCTTGTTATGCCTTGCCTATACCTAGCCAAGATTTTAGTTTACTGCCCCATTTCTTTTCGTAAAAGGGCTCAGTTTGGTTTATGAAATATTGGCTTAACCCTGTATCATTCTCGTTAACTCGATACAAATCTACTGGTTCATTCTCTGGAGCAGTATCACTAGCAACATTGCCAGCCTCTCTCATGACTTTTTCTATGTCGCCCTCAGCCTCAATGCCTACAATCAGGTGAGGTTTCTCATCAACTGATGTGTCATGCATGAATGCGAGATAACCTTTTTTTACATTGCTATGCTTGGATAGTAGCTGAGTCAAAGAATCCACCATTCTGGATGGGTAATTAGTCGGCTGGCCTATTAATACTTCTGTATCTTTTTCGACTGTCCTCTGCTCTGGAGACTGACTTAACCCAACAGAAAGAAGATGTTCAACCTCCTGAGGGAAAAACTCTTTGCCATACTCAGATTTTGGGTTTAGAAATAATGTAGCTCCTAGCGTCATTTTAAATAAGGAACGTGCAGGTAGTGCTACGAACGATTCTTCAGTTTGAATAGATTTCTGC
>NVWB01000135.1 GCA_002733575.1 Blastopirellula sp.
GACTATGGAGTAGTTGAAGGCGACTCTTTATGGTCCTACATGGCTTCAAAGCCGGACACTCCATGATTGAGCACTGGTAATTCTTGCGATGCCACCTAATAAACAGATGAGCCGGAACAGCCGGGCTGGCTCCGGCTCATCTGTTCACATCAACTCCCGGTGAACTAGCCCAGGATGCACGACGAGCGGAATGAGAGCTACGAGCAGACGATTTTACCTGATCCAGCAGTCAGACTGTGGCGACAAGCGGTTGCTGAAGGCCAGCACTCGCCAGCGTGGGGCAGAAAGGAACACGGGACGGCCTTGGCAATCGCTGGCCGGCGAACTCTCTCCTTAACACTCCGACTAGGCGTTCGATCTCGTCGAGCGTGGTATACGCGTGAGCGGACACGCGGAGATAAGTCTGATCACCGATCGCGTACACAGGAACTTCGATTTTGTGCTCGGCGTGTAGTCGAGCCCTCAGGTCAAAGGCCGCAGCAACGGGCGTTGGGATCGGCATCGCAATCATGGGCACAAATGTGTCTGAGTCGAAAGTCTGCTGCTTCGGAACCATCGCTTGCATTCCAGTCAGCTCCTCGATCCGCTGCCGAGCGGCTTGCACCAAGTAGTGACTCCGCCGTCGAAAGTTGTCCCATCCGATCTGTGATAACACGTCGATGGCAACCGGCAGACTAAAGAATCCGGAGAGGTCACGTGTGCCGATCCAGGTGAACCAATCCTGCCAGCCTTCCGGCTTTGCGGGCTTCATTCGCCCCCAACTGACGACCGACGGCTTAATCAACGCCTGGTGCTCTGGACGCACATAAAGGAATCCCGTGCCGACAGGCCCACAGAGCCACTTGTGGCAACTGGCCGTATAGAAATCGCAACCGAGCGTATCGAGATCGAGATCGACGACCGCTGGCGCGTGCGGCGCGTCGATGCAAGTCAGGACACCACGGTCCCGTGCGATGCTGCAAATCCGCTTGGCGGGCAGACGAACGGCCGGGCTAGACGTGATCTGGCTGAACACCAGCAACCGCGTCCGTTCGGTGATCGCATTTTCGATCGCGTCAACGATCTGGTCATCGCTTTCAACCGGCCAAGGCATGTCGGCAGTGACCAAGGTCGCGCCCGATTCCTGACATCGCCGTTGCCAGATATTGAAAACCGCCCCGTATTCGTGCTCGGTCAGCAGGACCTCGTCACCGGGCTTTAGCTTAATCGAAGCGGCCACGATGTTCATACCGTTGGTAGCGTTTTCGACCAGGACAAGATCCCCGCGACCAGCCCCAACGAGGTCAGCTATTGTGTCGCGAATCGGCAGCAACCGGTCTTCCAAGCCGTGACAAAATACACCCATGGGATTGGCTGAAATCTCGGCGAAATGGCGAGATTTAGCCGCGATCACCGCGTGGGGTGCGTAACCGTACCCGCCGTGGTTCAGGTACGTCAACCCGGCCGGAATGTCCCACAGGTCGCGAACGGGGCTCCAGGCGGTTTCGTCATCACACGCCAGACTCCCCCACCTCGCAGCAGAGGTACTAAGACAGTGGTTCGTATTTCGCTCGATCTGTGTGTTATTCATCTATCCCTGTTCCTAGGTTAAATTTCAAAGGAGTACCAGATGCGTGGGCGTCTCAGGCATGCAGGTATTTTTTCACATCTCTATGAAGAACAGAGGAAGATACGATGAAAACTCGGAGGATTCTGGTTTATCCGGCCAAAACGCACTTAATGATGAAATGAGTATCGGACGACCTTAGAGTACTCCAGCTATCGGATTCCTCGCCGGACTTCGGAGCCTTTGAAGCGGACCTGGAAGCGGTAGATTCGTTTGGTGGAGCAGGTGATTTCGCATATGCAAATTTCACCTTACCTGTGCGTCGGTTCTCATCGACTTTGATTTCCTATGCATCATTAAAACCCACCCCTATGCCGCAACCAACTCATCACCTCGACGATTATGTCACCACCGGATAATACCCTAATCTTTGGTGATACAGACTGTAGACTTCCCCAAGAATAGTGGACACGTATCTAAGAATGTGAACTATCTGAGCAATCGTAGAATTACCTCTTTGACAGAGCCAGATAGATCTGCCCAAGAATCAACCACCCTCTGTACTAGTCCATCGACTTTCAGCGTGAACATCCTTTCACTAGTTCAGTTGCAATCACGTCGCGATTGACCAGAAATTCATTGAATAAATCAAGCTTATCTTTGACAATTGAGAATGAATTCACATTCCTGATTAGGTACGCGCATATCTGTAGCGTTAATATCGAAGCCTCAATAGTTACGCTGCTTGTCGAGTTTGAATTATCGGCAGATGGCGACGGCCTTCATAGCCGTCAATCGTTAAGACAATTGGATCGCCTGGACTACCCTCAACTTCAACTTGTGGTTTTGCACAGGGGGAATTGATGGGCCAGGATTCTCAAGGTTCAAACCGTGGTCGCTCATTGGCGGCAGGACGAGAGAAGTAGACTTCGTTTGGCGTCTTCCCTTTGAGAGTCGTGTGGGGGCGATGCTCATTGTACCAATCAATCGTTAAAGAAACTTCTTCGTCAAACTTGGCTTGCTCTTCTGGAATCATCGTTTGTTGCAAGAGGTCTTTAATCGTTCGATGTAAACGTTCCACGACGGCATTGCTACCATGTTTGCCTACGGCACCAAATCGATATGAGATACTGTGCTTATTACACCATATTTTCATAAAGTTATCGCAATAGAACTGACCTCCTTTATCTACGATAATGTGCTTAGGCTAGCCTCACTTTGCTCAATGATCTGATCCAGATCTGTTGTCACTTCCTTGGAAGTCGGGGTGGATTTAAACGTTGTAAATCCCATAGCCCTTCTAGAATAGTGATCAACCACATTGAGTTGCCACCAACAAACCGGCCGACGTGGCGAGAGCGCGTTGGGAATCCAATTTGTCCAGAATCCACCACTAATGGGCACTGCGGTTAAATCGGCATGCCAAGTATGGTTGGGATACTTGGAAACAATTTCACAGGTAGAAGTTTCTTCTAAAGTATACTTAGGAGTCTTAATAGGTTTCTCTTGAAGAATTCTTTCGACGGTTGTTTTTCCAAGATGAACTCCAGCTCGAGCGAGAGTTTCGGTAATCTTTACTTTACCGATGGTTGGGCAGAATAATTTTATCTGCTGAATTTTGTATCGGACGAATTCTGGGAATCGTTTGACAGGCTGAGAGGTTTGCAGCAGGGAGTCATAATCCGCGCGATGTAACCAGGATCTGATCGTATCATCGGAGATATGGAAGTGCCGAGCTGTCTCCGCCTGATTCCAACTTCGCATTGCTCGTAGTACTAATATGGCCATACGTTCGATGAGAGAATACTGGGGACGTCGTTGTGAAGTAACTCGTTTCATTCTAGCCCCTAAGATTCTAAGTTCTTCACGCCGTAAGGCGACTTCGGTTTCCAAACGTTGGATATGGGCAGTGGAATTTAGACCTTGATTTAATAGATACTTGCGACCAGCCAACATGCTCATTCGTACAAGACCAAAGACATTGAGTAGGGAATGTCGAGCTGATTGAGACCAATTCTTCGGCAGTGGTATTGATTCTTCAGTAAGTTCGTCGTGCATGGAAGTTCAAAAAACATGCATTATAATTGACCGACAGGCTCGAATCTATTAGGTTCTTTATGATGGTTGATTTTCACATCTTTGAACTATTTGATAATCGCTTAACATAACCACCGAAGGTCGCTGGGCTAGTACACCTGATATTGAATCAAAGCCAATCGCATTTCAGCCGGAGTTCACTGCCGACGCTGCGAAACAAGCTCAGTGGAAAGGTTTTTGTCGCAAGGCTCGAATTGATTTTGCGCCAGACTCACTCGAAGAAGTCGGTCACGAGATCTTTGAATTCTTGAAACCCATCCCAAGTCTATACTCAGGGGCGATACCTTCGACAAGATTTGGACTGCGCCGGGGCCATGGCAAAGGACGAGTGATTAATTTCAAATCAATGCCCCATTCTTTTACCGGCGGTATCGTCCAAGTCGCAATTAGGTCAACCAGTCAGGATCGCGTTCGGGGACATATTGGAAGGCCTGGCCGGATGACACTAAGATCCACAAATATCTCCCGAATATCCCATCTTCGTCACAGATGCTATCGATGTCGCGGTTGGCTGCCATCGTGACTGATTTGCGAGCTTGTCACAATCAACCTGCCGTTTGAAAACTGACCGAAGTACTTGGCTCCGAACGCCTGACCGGTGCGGCACTAGATCGCCTCACCCATTGCTGCCACATTCTCGAAACCCAAGGCGAAAGCTATCACCACCAAGAATCCAAAGGCCGCCGAAAAGGCAAGTAACTTTCACCTTCTGTGAAGAGAAAGCGAAAACGACCGATCATACTACTGTCAATCTAACCCTTTAACGCTACACTTTTCGACGCTTTTGCGCTACGTTTTTCAACTGCGATCTACATTAGATCATGATTATAGTATACTACAAGCGAGGCTGCCATTGAGCGATTTAGATCGCTTCCTTCACACCATTCAACCAGAGCGCGGCTTAACGCATATGAGTTCGGGCCGGGCGGTCCTGAGGGAAGTCCTCTCACGAATAGTCAGTCTATCAGTAATTCCTATCAGTTAACCTTGTTGTGTCAGGGAATCAAAATTCCTATCATTCACCGTGCGGTTAGTAAAACTGATGTTTTTTATAAACTTCGTTTCCTCGCTGTCCAGAATATTGCCTATCAGCACTACCGTAGTGTAATCGATTACATCGAAACACTCACGATCGTTCGGTTCTGAGGTCGCAAACCATTTACTATGAGACTCATCAATCTATGAAGACGTTATTGACTACAGTAGTCGTGTTGTCCTTCGTGGTTTTCGACACATGTGCGTTCGCGGCTGACCTTACGCAGGATGGTGAAGCTGTTGCGGAGATTGTCATAGATGCGACGTCTCCTTTGCCCCCGATCGCGTTCGCAGCGCAGGAACTGCAACTTTGGGTAGAAAAAATATCAGGGGCGAGGTTGCCGATTGTGAGCAAACATGGCAAAGCAAATACTCAGGTCGTCTTGGGCACGCCCAGTACTTCGCCGACCATCAAAGCCCTTGAAAAACGGTTCGCCGATGACCTCTCAAAAATGGAGGGAAACGACGGCTTTTCGATTCGTGCGGAGGGAAACACGATTTACGTCTTTGCCAGAGTTCCCAAGGGAGTGCTGAATGGTGTTTTTTTTCTGCTTGAACAGAATACAGACATCATCTTTGTTCGCCCCCTTAACGCGGAAGATGGCTCTGGCACGATCTACGGCAGTAACCCAAGCGTCTCGCTTACGAAAACGGATGTCCTGAAAATTCCGACGTTCACCTACATTCGGTCTTTGGGTGAAAGGAATCTCCTGTGGCAAACGCGTTTGCGAAATCTTGTCATGGTTCAGGATATTCCAGCGAAGAAGACGAGGGAGAAGCTTGAACACCTAGCTCCTTCATGGACCACAAGCCGAGCCATTCCCCGTCAGCCAGGCATCGGCAAGACGCATCCGGAGTATTTTGCAATTCGGGATGGGAAGCGACAGGAGGGACATTGGTCACAGCTTTGCTACAGCAACAAAGACTTAGTCGACTATTACTGCAATCGCGTAGAAGACACGTTGGCAACGACGCCAGACGATGTTGTCGACATCCGATTGGCTCATGCAGACAACCATCGGGTGTGTCAATGTGAGGATTGCTTGAAGCCGATCGAACTGCCCAACGGTACGGTTATTCAACCGGGTGATCCTTCGTTTCGGTCCTCGGCGTTCTGGCTGTTGAACAACAAAGCCGCCGAGCGGCTTGGAGGCAAATATCCAAATCGCTATCCGCGAGGATTTGCCTATGTGTGGAGTTCGGAGCCGCCGCCTTTTCCGTTGTCGGAAAATCTGATGGTGATGTATGCACCGTATGTCAAAAGCCACAAGGTGCCGATTTATCATAAAGAGAACGAACCCTGGGGAACTCGGGCCAGTAAGTGGATGGAGCAACACAAGCACATCTACGTTTTTGAATACTACATGTGTTCAACGACTCCTCGGTTCTATAACCCGGTGACCGACATTGCTGCGTTAGATCTGCGTTTCTATGCCAAGAGCGGATCCGTCGAAGGAATGTACCAGGATAACGCGGGTGACGATGAGCATGGCGGAACTGCCGACGATACGGATCAACTGACGCGAGTCAATGGCTACGATGCTTCGGCAATTGAGTACTGGGTACTCAGCCGACTTTATTGGGATCCGGCGCAAGATCCAGACGAATTGCGAGACGAGTTTTGTCGGCGTGCTTATCGAGAAGCGGCGAAGCCAATGCGCGACTTTTTCAGGACCATTCAAAAAGTCTGGCATGACGATCCGATTGCTTCGCAATGGAATGATAATCCTGTGATGTCCGCGCGGCAATACATCGTCAAGAATGATCTGCAGGAGCCGTGCCGTAGTCTCTTGCAGCAAGCTGAAGATCTGGCGATACATTCCGGCTCAAAGGATCTTATCAAACGCCAGCGAGTAGTATTCGAGAAATGGTTACGGCTGGAGTCGATGGCGACTCAAAAGGTCGAGCTGAAGGTGCCCTATCGGCAGAATGTGGCGATGGATGACTTCGATTTTGATTCTGGAGTCTGGAAAAGCGCGGCAACCATTGACGACTTCCGCATCAGAAACTCACTGAATAAAAAGGCCAAACTGCCGACGGTGGTGAAGGTCGTCAACGACCGAGAGAATCTCTACTTTGCAGTTCACTGCATGAAGGAAGATCCAGAGCTTCTCAGGAAACTCAAAACAATGAACAGAGTCGATGGCTGGCCGCAGTCTCCATTCATCGAACTGTTCATTGATGGCGACCAGAGAGAGAAGAATGGTTACTACCAACTGGCCTTCAATGCTGTCGGCAGCCGATGGGACGCAAAAGGCCGTCAGTCAAAATACAAGAACGAAGACTGGAAGGTGACGGGCCAACTCAACGGTGATAACTGGAAAGTGATTGTCAAGCTACCGCTGTTGAGCTTCGGTCGAAACATCACGATGGACAATCGGTTCGGCATGATGATCTATCGAAACACAGGCAATCAAACCTGGCTGGGAGTGAATGTGCATGAACCGAGTGGTTTCAATGATTTGATCCTCATGATGAACTAGCGATGTTTCTAAACGTGATCTCAGCTCCACAGACGCAGAATTGAACAAACTTCACATCGCAGCACGAATCTCGAAACTACGAACACGACTGATTAGCCATTCGCATAAACGAAGGAGACTTGATCACATGCTTAAACACCTCATCACACTTGCTCTACTGTTCGGCGTCGTCAGTGCTCATGCAGATGACATCGTCTTGCCAGAGCGCGATCAACACACGCTCCTGCTTCTTCGCGTCAAGGCAGACGGAACGGCCCTTGAGAACCTTGCTGGCGAATCGCCGGTTCAATTGAAGGGCGGGCGCATCGTTGCTGATAAAGACTTTGGGCAAGTCGTCCAATTCGGTGCTGAAACAGGACACTCGATTACCGTCCCTGATGGTGGTCGTTGTGATTTTACGAAGGGATTTACATTCGAGGCGTGGGTGAACGTGACTTCGTCTGACGAATCCCCCAATACCGGCGGAAGTTTGGCAACCAAGCGTGGTTCGTTTTCGTTTGGATTGAGCAAGAAGCTGGGACTAGACAATCAACATATGCGGTTTCCAAGAGTTTCTATTGTCACGACGAATGAGAAGCAACTCGACTACTTCCCGGTCGGCAATTGCCTATTCTACGGAGCGACATCAATTCCGACGGGGCAGTGGACGCATCTGGCTATAACGTATGATCCCGACCGTGAAGTCATTCGCACGTGGGTCGACGGCAGCGAGGATCGAGTGCGTTATCTCACGCGCAGCGCATACGGCACGACCTTGCAATGCGATCCCAACGCCCCGATCACGTTGTTCAAAGGGATGAAGCATGTGAAGGTTGGCGCAGTCAGGGTATCTGGAATGGCTCG
>NVWB01000136.1 GCA_002733575.1 Blastopirellula sp.
CTGTGCCTACCGAAAAACGTCCATCAGAGAGGATTGCGTTGACCAATGTTTCCAGGGTTGTTTCATCCGAGTCATCGATCTGAATCGTGATGGTCGAGATCCCGTTGACTTCGGTAATTGCACTTAAAATAGCGTTGTCACCAATGTCATTGCTGGCATCAATGACAATGCTTACGCCATCTAATGAACCATCCGTGCTATTGGCAGTCAGTAACAACGCATTGTCGGCCCCGGCCAAGTTCAATGTTGCCTGAGGCCGAAGTAAATCTTTTGCAAAGGAAACCACTTCGTTGCCACGGTTTAAGCCTGGAGCGGCTTGCAAAGCATCATTATCAAGCAGTTGAATTGAATAATCGTTGAAATCCGTTCCATTTACTTTGGCATCAATCACAATGTCATTGTTGGTTCCAGGGTACAGTATGAGAGATTGCGATCTGGTGCCTAGTACATTATCAAGACTGGTTGTCAGATTGAGAGCCGGATCAAGATCACGTCCCACAATCGGATTAGTTCCATTTCCATTGTTATTTAGAATGCCCAACTGACCTGCGATGCGGCTTCCACCCACTTCTTTGATTGTCAAATTGCCGCCGCCTGCATCGTCGATGTCAATGATCAAGCTTTCGTTGTTAATTCTGGCCGTGACCGTTCTTCCGTTAGGCGGATTTCTTTCAATTAAACTGATGACATCGCCAATTGTTTCGGCAGACGAGATATCTATATTCGACGAACTCACTCCGTCAGAAATGGTAAAACTTCCTTGTGAAATCCCTTTACCACTACGAAGATCTGAAAGTCGTGTATTCAGCGAAAGCACTGGGTTAAGATCTGCGATGCCCTTGATCTGTTTTGAAATAGCACCAAAAGCATCATCGCCATTCACGGTGGTGTCAAACAGCAAGTCAATATCGGCAAAACTGCGTAGCGGATCGGTGTTGCCAGAATATTCAACCTGTCCTGATTCCGTAAAGGCAAAAGGAGAGGACGTCGTAGCTGACCCTGCAAATAAGTATCTACCTCGAAACTGTTGATTCCCGATGTTAATCATTTGCTGAACTGCAAATTTGATTTGCTCCACTGCGGATTCACGTTCCGTTGGAGAGCTGGTAGAATCGGCCATGCTCACCGCCAACCCGCGCATGTCGTTCATAACATTCGATGCATTGGCCAAAGCAACATCAGACGCCGCTAGGTAAGATTGACTGGTAATTAGGTTGGTTTGAACTTGCTCTTTTCTCTCAATTAATGATTGAAGAATAATTCCGCGCAAGGCGGCCGAAGCATCATCACTAGGTGAGATCAGCCGGCGACCCGTACTTAATTGAGACTGAAGTTTGAGTAAATCAGTCTGATCCGACGACAACTGAGACACTAAGCGTGTTCTTAGCATCACATCGCTGACACGGCTTGTTGCGACAGGAATAATACGTGACATGATTGATTATTAGGGTTAAATTTTTCTGAATGTATTCTGAGTTGGGCGTTCTAATTATGAACAATGCCTTATATGTTAATCATTACTTCAAGCAGTTCATCCAAAACGGCGATCATGCGTGAAGAGGCTTGAAACTGACGTTGAAAAGTAATCATCTTCACTGCTTCTTCATCAAGGCTCACGCCACTGATTCCAAACTTTTGTCCTTCGAGTGTTTCTTTAAAGACTCGAAATCCTTCGGCAACACTCTTAGCTACGGATGCTGATTGGGTGACGTTTCCGACCAATCGTGTATGGAGGAACTCCAAGGTTTCGCCATTGATTGAATCAAGTTCTTTCGTCAAAAAACTTGCCAGTTCGATGGCATTCTCTGTGTCCGCTCCAATTCCTCCTTTGCTAACAGCAAACTTGGCGGCGTCTTTTTGAATGACGTCATGTACCTTAATTGTGGAAGCACTGCTGCCTTGAAAAAAGGTACCTAGCCCTAATGCCGCTAACACACCGCTGGTATCGCTAGCAAATGCAAACTCAATGTTTGGAGAATCTGTTTCAATCGATAGTTTTCCATCGAGTCCGATTTCGGCCGTGAGTCCATCGACCGAATTGATTTTATCAGTAAGGCTTTGAAGCGAGGTATCGTCATTCAGTCCGTTGAGTTTCACAAACACATCGGTCGTATTTGTTAGCCCAGTCTGATTATTCAGCACTTGAATACGAAACGACCCGTTGATTGGTGTAAAAGCAAGTCCTACTTGATCTAACGATTGACTGATATCTTCAATGTCAATTGCAAATTCAGTTTCCATTTTCTCATAACCGACAAGACCTTGCCCGCTGGAGAATGTTTTGTTGAATTCAAAAATTAAGGTCTTCGCAAAGCCGTCGAGTTCTTCAAGGAAATTGCCTAAAATGGCATCTCGTGAGGTAATCAATCCGGCCAGTTTTCCCGTGCCAGAGTTAAGTGGCGATTCAGTCGCATCGATTTTAACTTGGACATTTTGCAACCCCGATTCTGTTGCCTCGACCACAGTAGAAACACTTCTTACCGTTCCGCCAAAAACAAGAAAGTCTCCCTCTGAGAATACTGTGACCGAACCATTTTCTTGTTCAACCGAGCGAATTCCAATTAACTGAGAAAGTTGTTTCAGAGAGCGTTGTCTTTGATCTCTCAAGCCAACCGCATCACTCTTGGTAGTCCCTGCTTCCATCCGAATGATCTTTTTATTCAGTTCCCCGATCTCGATCAATCGATTGTTAATATCTGTACCCGCTTGTGCAATTCGGTCATTCGTATCGGCATGCACTTGTTCCACACGTTGGTAAAGCCGCTTCACTTCATCAGCTAGAGTTTGCCCCCGCAAGATGGATAAGTTACGAACTCCAAGATCTTCTGGCTGGTTCAAAATATCGTTGATACTGCCAAAGAAACTATTCAGCGAGGTACTAATATCTGTGTCGCTTAGTTCGCCAATTAAGGCCTCTAGCTGTAAAAAGGTATTCTCTTGCGCTTCGCCATTGGAAAGATCACTAATCGAACTGCGTAAGCGTTCTTCGAGGAACTTGTCGACCTGTTGGACAACCGCCTCTACCTGTACGCCCATTCCAAGGCGCAGGTTTCCCTGAATCTGCGTAGCCGATGGAGTGTAGATTACCCGCTGTCTCAGATAGTCAGGCGTATTGGCATTCGATATATTATTGCCAGTTACCTGAAGCCCTATCTGAGCCGCTGATAATGAATTACTCGCTTGTTGTAGTGAACTAAATAAAGACATCCTTGATTACCTTGACTTCCCTGCTTTCGCATCCTTGCTAAGCTTGCTGGTCAACCAAAGTTCCTCCTTGATTCGCGGAGTTTTCCTTTTCATAAGTCGGCTCAATCTTCCCGCCACTCGCAATGATTTGCAAAATTTGCGACAAATGCAAAACAGTTTGTTGTGCCAACACAAAATTCGTCAGTGTTTCGTTTTGAATATGACGCATCTTATTTGTTGCGTCCTTAACTACAATGTTTAAATCTCCCTGTTTCCCTGAGTTTACAACCGATGCCAGTGATCGGATGCTATCGCCAGGCAGTCCCTGTTCCGCTGCTTGACGCAGCAATTCCTGCCGGTCCTCTCGCAACAGGGTTAATCGGTCGACCAACTCTTGCTCTCGCACTTGAGTCGTTTCCATCGCCTGGACATCACTGGCAACCATCTGAGCGCGTTTGTCTGACAGCACTTGCATCAGGCTCCGCTGTACATCTGACAATTGCCGTAAAAAGTCGGCGGTTTGATTTTCCCAGTACATGGTATCTTGCATTTCGGAATTCGGGGGCGTTAGTGTAGAGACAGTCATCTCTCAATTTCCTGAAGGGAATTTTTATCGTAGTGATTGGTAATTAGGCTACAAAATCGATGGTTGCGACCATCGTGTCTGGTGATTGCGTAGCAACCGCCTGCAACAAGTCCTGTTGTCTCCAGTTCAGCACGAGATCAGAATCTTTGCCTTCGGTTTTTTCTTGATTTGCAGCTTGATCTGTACGATTCTTGCTGCGAGTAAATTGTTCAAACATCGGACCGGTAATCTCCTTGGCACTTGCCTTTGTCATCTCTTGAACTAAGAGATGATCTAACTCTGATTGAAAAACTTCTTCGCCTCGACCACCGTGAAAATACGCTGGTTTATCCTGAGTACTTCGCATCGATTTCAACATCTGCCCAAACAAAGTTTGGCCAACAAACTCGTCAAATTTCTCTCGCAGTTCGCCCGTTTCGCCATCTTTTCCAAGCTGATTGGCTTGCTTGACCGCATGTTGGGCCTGAGTTGCGTCTGGGCTAAATGAGTCGATTGGTGAATTGATCATGCGTTTTACTATGGATTGTCACTGTTACTAGTTAATATATATATTTGATTTCGCCGTAAAGTTTGCCTTGTTCATTAATGGCCTCGATGATGTCGATCACATCTTCAGTAGGCACTCGCATGGCATCCAGTGCTTCGGTCAGCTCTTTTAGTTGAGTCGTAAACTCTTGTCGTGTTGCGACTTTCATGAACCGGGTGTCGACTTCTGAAGACGGATCGATAATGATTCCTTTGTGGCTCACAATACATGGTCCAATTTCTACTTCGGAGCCAATCACAATCAATCCTTTTCTTCGATTGATGACGACTTTATTGTTCGCTTGGTTGTCATAGATTGTGGTGCTCATCAAAATCGCAACGTATTCAACAAGATGCTCATGGTATTGCTTAGGGATCGTTATTTCGATGGTAGTTTGATCGATTGCACGGGCAGTCTGGCTCTCGGCAGATGTGCTCTGGGCGGATGGTTCGTTATTGATCGAGGTCGCAATCTCATTTGCTAATTGCCAGTTTTTGTGAGCCTCTTTCACAATTAAGTACATTTTTTTTTCATCCGAATTTTTATCCTCCGTAATAAACGAATTACGAATCCCTTTTTGAATTCGGCAGCCAGCTTTAATCGTTCCGCTTGTTGGAACCGCTAAACTACCAACTTCTATTTTTCCTCTTGCGTAGGCCCAAACCGTTTTGTCTCCAGGGTGCGGTCCTTGCAGGGTAGAGATCATCAAAGATCCCCCTTCTAAACTTTTGGCACCAAAAGCGTTGACTTCACAATCTATGTAACTTCCTTCTGCAGCCCCTTGCCCACCTACTCTTGCTGACACTGCAACCAGGGCAACGTTTTTTACGCTTTCCAAGTCTTCGAGAAGGAATTCGCCTTTAGGTCCGGTTCCCGAGTTATTTCCTGAGTTATTTATCAATAGTGCCAAAGCTTTGTGTGTTGGTGTCAGGTTTGTATCGCCGGTTCCCTTGAGCCCGACTACTAATCCAATTCCTTGCAGATCGTTGCCCTCTTGTCCTTTGACTCGGACGAAAGAGTCAAGACTTTTATAGGTAGTAAACGTCTGCTGAGCAGAACCCTGGGCCAGAACTTCAGCACTGAATGCTTGAAGCAATAATCCGGCGAGTAAAACAATGGAAAGTGAGGTTAGGCGAGACATGAGATGTCCTCGTGATGGATGAAATAGGTTCAGCGTACAAAACAACCGGTGTTCTTCGATCTTTAGAACCATTGAACTCGATCCAGGATAGTTAGCAGCCAGCCAGGACGATAACTATCGCGTACATGACCTAGCTCGGTTTTGGTAATACTTAAATTGGCCAAGTGGACACTCAACACGGTGTTGTCCGGGCCAATGTCTTCTTTGCGACAAACGCCACGCAGGTAAAAGATCCATTTTTCGTCATTCACGATAATGTCTTTTCTCGCTTACAGTTTCAAGTTCCCATTCGGTAACACTTCAGAGACTGTTGCTGCGATTTGGAACTTGAGCGATTCATTCGTTTCCAGGTCACCTTCAGCACGAAACAACTTATTCAAAGTGCCAGCAATGGTTTGATCTCCATCGGCCTGTGTTTGTGGCTTAAGGCTTTTCATATCCACAATTTTCAACCAGTCAGTTAAAATCGAGGTGTAACTGCCGATTTTCCGGCGATCTAGCCCACCATCTGATTTCATTTGTGCTTTTTCATCCACTTGGATATGAATAATGCTTTTTTCTTTGAGAACCTTTGGGGGCGGCAATTCTCGATGTTGCCAGTTCATGCTTTGCATCATTCCAGACGCATACGGATTGGGTTGACCAGGGGCTACAAGCATGTTGCGTTGAGCCAAACTTGAGACAGGCCCTTCTTGAGCGACTGCCAGCGATGCTGAAAAACAGCTCACCAGAATGATCGCCATGGTTCTTTGTTGTAATCGATTCATGGTTATCTTCCTGCGGTTTGAGTTGGTGGTTGAATTGCGGCAGTTCGGCTCATCACTTCGACTTCGCCTGGGCCTGTGATGACGGCTTTCAGTATCTCACCGCGATTGCTGCGACCCTGGTTTCGTAAACCGAGGGTTTGCACTTTGATGACTGCGCCCTGGCTGCCTTCTTCCAAGGCAATCGCTTCGCGTCGTACTTTTAATCTTCCGATGCGAACGTAAACAGTCACCGCTTGGTTGCGTTTAATTTGAATCGGTTCTCGAAATGCTTGATTGGAAATCGGGCGACCCGACGAAAGTGAACGGCTTGCTTCTTTACCGGCAATAGCCGCAATCGAAGTCAGGTAATCTTCTGGTTTTTGAACAACGCTTAACGGTCGCAAAGTTAAGTCTTGGGCCTTGATGATTTCGCCACGTCGAATCGAACGCACAGTAAACACCGCCATAGGTTTCGGCTGAGATTCACGCGGTGAACTGGTAACCGTTTCGAGTTGCGTCAAAGGCCGAACGGTTTCAGACCGACGAGGACTTGTGGTCTCTCGCGAGTGAGAAACTCGAACGCGACTTGCACCTGAAAAGCGTAGTCGTTTGACATCAACGCCTCGGGCCGACAAGATCGAACGAACGTCACTCACGGTAAGATATTCGTCTTCGCCCGCCGAAGGTGCCGGAAATAAATCGACCTGTTTCATCTCTTCCAACCATCGCAAGCTAGGGCTGTTCAGTTCAGCAATATCACCCAGTTGAACAATCGAGCGACTAACCATGGCCTGCTGACGCAACACGATCTCAGTCGCAAAGCCGGTGGTGGCGAAGCAAACGAGAGTAAGTGTTGTAAGGATGATGTTTTTCATTTGAAATTCTGACATTTGATTTAATTCTATTGAACTAGCGATTTAAATTTAGCGGCCCAGGATCGATGTCAATTGCAACATTTCGTCGCCCGCTTTGATCGTTTGTGAATTCATTTCAAATGATCGTTGGGTAGTGATCAGGTCAATCAATTCTTTTCGTTGGGTAGTGATCAGGTCAATCAATTCTTTCACGGGTTCAACATTCGATGCTTCCAACGCACCGCCTTGTATTCCACCCATGCCTTCGAGTCGTGGTGCTCCAGTTGCTGCTGCGCCAGAGGCTTGTGTTTCAGAGTAGAGATTTTCGCCCATCTTCAACAATCCTTCTGGATTGATGAAATTTGCAAGTACAATAGTAGGCCCAGCGACGGTGTCGCCGGCCAATTGATACGTAATTTTTCCATCCGGGCTCACTTGCGGATTTCTGGCACCGAAAGGGATATTGATGGGAGGTGAAAGTTTGTGATCGAGAGAGGCTGATCCCATGACAAGATCACCATTCGAATTTCTGCTGAAATTCCCGGCTCTTGTATAAAGGATATCTCCACTTGGGTCTTCAATTTGAAAAAAACCAGGGCCATCAATCATCATGTCTAATGGGCGATTGGTAATTATCATGTCTAATGGACGATTGGTAGTGTTGACTCCGCCATTGCTAAAGTCGGATTGAACGCTAGAAACTTTCACGCCCAACCCGATATTTGTTCCTGTAGGAGTTGGGGTGTCCGTGGAATCTAAATTGCCCGGCATCACTTGATTATCGTAGAACAGATCTTCAAAGTTGGCTCGGTCTTTTTTAAATGCCGTGGTATTCACATTGGCCATATTATTGCCAATCACGTCCAGCTTGGTTTGCCTGGCCTGCATGCCAGTAGCAGCGGTGTATAAGGTTTGAACA
>NVWB01000021.1 GCA_002733575.1 Blastopirellula sp.
ACGAATTGAAAAAGCAAAAGAAAAACCGTAGCGTCTTGGTTGCAGATTACTCGGCAACGACCAAAGTCATTCCACTCGACGAAAGTGTGATTCGACGTCGCATCCACTCAATCCAATGATTGACAAAATCCTAAAATATCCTGAAAAAATAAGACGCAGCATTTCATCGAATGCTGCGTCTTTTTGTTGAATCATGGTCCAAACAGGCGTTGTTATTCTTAGCCTGCAACTGCCCAGAGACTTGCACTTTTATTCCGACTTACTCTTTTGAGCTGCCAGGATGGTTTGAATCAGAGTCTCGGGTACTTCGACTTGGGTTTCTTCACCCAGGTCGCCGGTGCAAACAGATTTCCCTAATCGTGTTGCCTCGCTGTAGTTATCCAAGTAGTGCTTACAGCAGGGGCAATGCTCAAGGTGTTTTTTGGTTACGCGCATTTGTTCTTCAGACAGATTTCCTTCAAGAAACTCTGCTAAGAAATCGTATAGTTCTTTGCACGTCATCATTCCGCTCATCAGATTTCGCCTTGCATGTAGGGGTCCAACAAAGTTTTTAACGCTTGCCGGGCACGATGAAGGCGTGTTTTCACGGCTCCAATCGATATTCCCATTTGCTGTGCTGTCTCCTCGGTACTTATTTGTTCGATGTCACGAAGTAGCAAAACGGTTCGGTAAGAATCGGGTAATTCAGAAATTGATTGTCTGACCATATTACGAGTCTCTCGGTCTTGCACCGCCGTATCATGCGTGACATTCCAGAGTGGTTCAGATGCCGTTCTGCCACCAGAGTCTGAAAACTGAGGCAATATATCCTCAATTGGGCGTAAAGGCTTGCGTTTACGCGTTCGCAATTTCATCAACGAAGCATTCACCACAATGCGATGCAGCCAAGTCGATAATTTCGAGTTCCCCTCGAACTTGCTAATCGACTTAAACGCTGAAAGAAAAGCATCTTGCAGAGCATCTTGGGCATCTTGTTCTTGCCCGAGAAAACGGATTGCAACGACCAATAAACGGCCGCTGTACTCACGCACAAGTTGCTCAAAAGCCACAGAGTCCCCTGCTTTGAGAGAACGGACTAAGTGCGTCTCTCGCTCGTCCAGTTCGGCAGTATCCTTCTGTTGGCTCGTTCTATCCATGTCTATCACGATATCACATCTAGCTGCTGACGTCTATAATTGCCCTGGCTGAGTACGTTGAAATAATCAACCCGCTATCACATGCTATATTAGGCAGATGCATTATTAAAAGCTGTGTGATTCCATACACTTTGGTTGCTAGAATGAAAAGCATCTACATGCCAGCGTGTGAAATTCGAACCAGGCGAAAGCCCAAGTCTTTTCGCTCTAGCGTATCGATCCATAAGGTATCATTCCAACGATAGCGAATCTGTAGCCTCTTGGTTTTGTTTTGAAGCAGGGCATCTTTGGCTGAAGAGAGACTTGAAGATTGGTCCATTTTTGCGCGATCATTGGGCCCCGATGTACGACTGTTGCGTTGCATCAACTGAACTTCGGTCGCCAATTTCTCGATGTCACCAAACAGCATTGCAAGTTGATCTTCAGACAGCAATGCCTCTCGCATTGGTGGTAGTTCATTGAGATCAAGGCCATCGTGATTGGGTGGGTGCTCAATGGGCTCCAGTTGCTTAGACACATTGGCCGTGGGTTCATCCACACCGAGAGATTGATTCTGGTGTGGGATTTTCAGCCGGAACCAATCACGACGTGAGACTTTCGGATTTGCTTGATTCATATGGATTTTTGTTCTTTTTGAAAGCTATTTTTTGATTGGTATAGGCGAAAGAAACTGCGGTGTGCTGTCTATTAATGTTTGTCCAGAATCGGACGATGCGGCATGGCACTGAGTGCAGCTTGTTCTCCACGGATGTGTGGTACGAATTCCAGGCAATGAGGTACGTCCATGACAACTCAAACAGTCATTGCGTAGCCATTCCGTATGCGGGATCTGTGGCGGTGCAATTGAGAATGCTCTTGGGCCGCCTTCGGGAGCAGGCAACCCTACAAACGAGTTCTCTCGAAATAGCTCGTCGTTCAAAAGTGGTGATTTTTGTTCTACATGACATTGGGTACAGTTCGCATAGAAGGGATGCGGCATCTTTGGAATTCGTAGTGATGCAGTTTTGGCCCCTTCGGTGTGGCAAGCAACACAAGATGCCGTGCTGAATTGATCAACGGGATGTGGAACCGTGGGAGGCGCTCCGTTGAAGGCTCGGTTTTTCTCGCGATATAGCAAGGCTTCTTTTTTTTGGTCAAAGGAAACCTCGATTTTCTCATAAGGGTCATAAGGCAGTTCCTGCAAGTCAGAAAGCTTAGTCATCCAGGTCTGATCAGCTTTGCCAGAGAGGTTCATCTTGGCATAATGCGTGGCCAACATCACATCATCATCGGCACCAGTTTCATGCTTTACAAGCAGCGGATCGACAGTTCGCTCTTCAAGTTCTGAACTCACAGGCGACTGTAGTCCGACAAAATATCCGACTACCGAAAGTGATAGAATCAGAAAACCCAAGAGGGTCAATTGTTTTGGTTGGGATTGTGAATCCATGGTATCAATCGTGGTTGTAAGTTATTGAGAATGTCTACCAAGCAGACTTTCTTGCCGCATTATACTTTTGAAATACGAACGGCACATTTTTTGTAATCGGGTTGTTTGGAAAATGGGTCAATCGCATCGAGAGTTAAATCGTTGACTAAAATGGTTTCGTCAAAGAAGGGAATAAACACTGTGCCGACCGGCGGTTTGCCTCGGCCGGCGACCCAGGCTTGGAGCTCTATGACTCCTCTTCTCGATTCAACCCGAATGAGATCGCCATTGCGAATTTCATATGCCGCGGCATCTTCTGGATTCATCTCAATATAAGCGGCAGGCATGGCCCGATTAAGTTCAGGAATTCTGCGCGTCATGGTGCCGGTATGCCAATGCTCTAGAACACGGCCCGTTGTCATCATCAGCGGATATTCTTCGTCAGGAACTTCAGCAGGGGGCTCCCAGGGGTGAAACCAGATTTGGGCCCGATCATCTTTGGTCGAAGAATGATAGAACTGCATTCCTTTTCCTGGTTCCACATAAGGATCATAGCCTTCTGAAAAGCGGAAGTGCGTTTCCTTCCAACTACCATCCTCTTGTTGAACTACTGGCCAGCGTAATCCGCGTTCCTTGACATACTCATCGTAAGGAGCCAGGTCTTTGTGCTTAAGGCGAGTGAACTGTCGATACTCTTCAAACAGATGCTTGTCGACATTGGTGTCGTAATAATTCTCCCATTGCCAAATTGGAACAGGCTTCTGCTGTTCGTCTAACACTTCAAAGATAAACTTGCCGTCCTTGTCCTTCATCCCTTCGACTCCACGTTCAAACAGGCGATGGGCAACCGCAATGGTTTGCCAAGTATCGTCGCGGGCGTCTCCGGGTGGGTCTACCATTTTGAACCACTGTTGGGTGCGTCTTTCGGAGTTTCCAAAGACCCCGTTTTTTTCGACCCACATTGCTGAGGGCAAAATTAAGTCGGCCAATACCGTGGTGGCAGTCGGGTAGACTTCCGAGACGATGAGAAACTTCTCTTTTAGCTCTTTTTTACCATTAAACAGTTTGTTCAAGTTCGGCAAAGTTTGCCCTGGGTTGGTGACCTGAACCCAGATGGTGTCGATGTCTCCACCTTGATCGGACGGAGTGCAGAATTTCTCCCACATCAACACGGTGTGATAACCGGGCACAGGGTTAATCCGGCCTTCCGGTAAATTCCAATACTCTTCGGTATGCTTGCGGTGTTCAGGGTTCGCAACAACGCGACCGCCTGAGAGGGTATGAGCCAAGGTTCCTACTTCACGAACCGTACCACATGCCGAGGGTTGCCCCGTCAGGCTGGTCGGGGCATCACCTGGTGTACCAAAATGCCCGCTGAGTAAATGAATTCCATGCACCAACGTGTTGATCGCGGTGCCACGTGTATGTTGATTCATCCCCATACACCACAGCGACGTGATTTTAATATCAGGATTGCCAAACAAATCACCCAGCATGCGAATGTCATCCGCAGGTACACCTGATAGTTCTTCGACATACTCTGGCGTATAGCGCTCTAACATTACCTTGTAATCATCAAAGCTGATTCCCTTGCCATGCAGATTGGGATTGTCGGAATCTGGAGCTTTGAAGTTGCAGAACGACTCGACAAACTCTTTGTTATAAGTGTCATTCTTGATTAATAAGTGAGCAATGCCGTTGGCAATCGCCAGATCGCCATGCCCTTTCATCTCAAGATAATGCTGACACTGAGTGGTGGTTCTGGTACGGCGTGTCCCAATATCGATCAGCGTGATCTCTTCCCCTCTTGAACGACGATCAATCACGCGGGAGAATAGAACAGGGTGCATTTCAGCCGGGTTATTGCCCCACATGATCAAAACATCGCACTCGTCCAAGTCATCGTAGCAACCAGCAGGTTCATCGACGCCATAGGTTGCCAAAAAACCGGTTACAGCAGACGCCATACACAATCGAGCATTCGGGTCGATATGATTGTTCGACAGCCCGCCCTTGATAAACTTTTGTGCGGCGTAGCCTTCTGGAATGGTCCACTGGCCTGAGCCATAGATGGCGAACTTATGCGGATCCCCTTCGATACGATCCGCAATAATATTGATCGCTTTGTCCCACGAAATTTCAACATAGGAATCGCCTTCACGTAGCAAGGGCTTTGTCAAACGATCCTCGCCATACAGCGCGGCCCCTACGTGATAACCCTTGACGCAAAGCAACCCTTTGTTCACATCGGCGTTTTTATCGCCAGCAACTGCCACCACGCGGCCGTCTTGCACGCCTACTTGCACATGACAACCTGTGCCACAGAATCGGCAAGGTGCTTTGTTCCATTCCAATCCGGAGTCTCCAACTTCGGCTGCAGAAAGAATGGGAAGCGAAGGATCTGAAATACCAGCAGCAACGGCAGTGGCAGAGGCCATCGCTGCGGATTTAATGAAATCACGCCGAGAAGATTGAGATTTTTGCATCCGTGGGATATCCAAATAATTTATATAGTAGGTAGATTTTATGTTAAAGATTGATTCAAAACGCTGGGTGGATAATTGAAAATACTTACTCGTCTAAATGAACGTAGGTAACATCAACATGACTAACGCCTTCGAGTTCAAACAGCCAGTCTGTCATTTTATGTGAGGATTCAATGGAATCGGTTTCAACCACTATAGGTAAGCATCGTTCGCTCTGAATTCCAATATCAATATTTGCTTTCGCTTTAATTTCTATTAAGGCAGCATTTGTTAGAGACTCATCTTCTGAAAAATGCACCACTAAACCGCTTATCATATTTATTTCGCCTATTGCGCCAAATTAGACGCTTAAGAATCATCACTTTTGTGGTTCGTTACAAAGAGTAGCAAGCCTAGTGCCAATTCAAACTCCCAGAGAAACGATAATTTCAAAATTTCACAAGAAACAAACAGGATCAAGTTAGTAATCTGCCTTGAGTCCGTTATAAAGAAAATATTCAATCGAATTAAGACGAAAGAGCAGTTCAATAATTTGATATATTTCCGATAGAAGTGTGCGTTATTGTGTGTCAAAAAAGTTGCAATGTGCCATTTCGCACACTTTAAATATCTGCTGACAGCGCTACAGTTTACACGATCACACAAATTAAATTTTGAGATACGCGGCACACTATTTGCAAATGTGTGTTCATCAACTGTCACACTAATTATTGCTAATGGCAACTTTACGAACATGCGAATTCAAGTCATGAAGTCTTTGATTCAATCCATCGGGCCAAATACTCTCGGTATTTTGGTACTTTTTTTATTATTCTTGGGCAGCATCCTGCTTGTTGCAGCTTCCTTTGCCGGGGAGACTGCGGTTTCACAAGAAAATGGGGAGCAAAGTAGATCAATCGTTGAGTCTAAGCCTGCTTCGCCTGCGTCTACCAACTACCCAATCCTCATTAACCGGCCTTCTGGTCCACCACGTGTTGATACTGGCATGGAAGACCCCCACGGTAACTCAATTACGGTTGCCTGTTCTACTTGCCACACCACGCGTAAACCTAATATCACGAATAGGAAAGCGAGTGATTTGGATGAGTTTCACCAAAAGATGCCAATGTCTCATGGCAACCTAAGCTGTGTGTCTTGCCACAATCCCGAAGATTATGACTCACTGAAACTTGCAGATGGATCACGTGTTGAATTCACTCAGGTGATGAAATTATGTGCGCAATGCCATGGGCCGCAAACACGCGATTATCGACATGGAGCCCATGGTGGCATGAATGGATACTGGGACTTGTCCAAAGGTCCACGTACCAGAAACAACTGTGTTGATTGCCACAAACCCCATGCACCCCAGTTCCCTAAGATGCGACCGACCTTTAAACCACGTGATCGTTTCTTAAACCCAGTTAAATCCCACGAAAAATAGTATTATGGATGAACCGTCAGAGGATACAAAATCTGCGAGTGTAGAAGAATTGCTCCCGATATTAGGGCAACCTTCTTCTCGTCGCACAATGCTCAAAGGGGCCGGCGCTGCACTTGGCTTGGCCGCCTTTGGTGGAGCAGTGTGGCCGCTTATTTCGATTCCAGAGAATGTCTCAGTCGATGAGTTCTTGCAGCAACATTACAAAGAACTCTCAGACCAAGACAAGGAAAAGGTCTTTACCCGATTAGAGGAAGAAGCGAAGGAAGACTATGGAGCCGATGTGACGATCTCGGATCAGCTTCCCATTCCAGGTGTGAAATTTGGGTATGCCATCAACCTGAGCAAATGCAATGGCAACGGAAAGTGCATGGAGGCTTGCAGCGAAGAGAACAATCATCATCGGGGAGTTGATCAATCCTATATTCGTGTTCTAGAGATGCAAAAAGGCTCGATGAACATGGAGCATGGCAATACCACGTATGACCATACTGTGCCGCAAGACGATAAGTTCTATATGCCGGTTCAATGTCAACAATGCGACAACCCGCCTTGTGTGACGGTTTGCCCGGTGGAAGCGACCTGGAAAGAGGATGATGGAATTGTCGTTGTCGATTACAACTGGTGCATTGGCTGCCGGTACTGCGAAGCCGCTTGCCCGTACCATGCTCGGCGATTTAATTGGGAACAACCAGAGATTCCGGCGGAAGAGGTGAACCCAGATCAAGGCTATCTTTCCAATCGAATTCGCCCGCAAGGCACGATGGAAAAATGCCACTTCTGTTTGCATCGAACCCGCGAAGGCCGAATGCCTGCTTGCCTAGAAGCCTGTCCGACAGGTGCCAGAGTGTTCGGAGACTTAAACGACCCGGAATCTGATATCGTGTGGATTTTGAAAAACAAACGTGTCTTTGTCTTGAAAGAAGAGCTCGGTACGAAGCCAAGTTTCTTTTACTTTTTTGATTCCTAAACCAACCCCTGATCATTATGTCACAAGATGCTGCTCAACTGCCGTTACTACCACACCGTCCAAGACATGTGCAAAGTTATCCACGTTTTTTATGGTGGGCTCTATCCGAATCGACCAACGGAAGCGTGGCCTTTTACACATGGATGGTTGCGCTCACCGCTGTATTTCTCGTCGGCGCAAATGCATGGGCAGTCCAGGTTGCAGATGGCATGATTGTCACCAACATGACCGACCATGTCAGTTGGGGGCTCTATATTGCCAACTTTACGTTTATGGTGGGCTTGGCAGCGGGCGGAGTGATGATGGTTATCCCCGCTTACTTGTATCACGATAAAAAAATGCACGATGTGGTGATCTTGGGTGAGCTAGTTGCCATCGCTGCCATCGTAATGTGCTTGATGTTTGTGGTGGCCGATTTGGGTCGGCCTGAACGATTCTGGCATATGATCCCAGGTATCGGTCGGTTCAACTGGCCGATGTCGATGTTGACTTGGGACGTGTTGGTGCTCAATGGATATCTGGTGATCAACCTGCATATCTGCGGATACTTACTTTATACAAGATTTTTGGGCCGAAAGCCTAAAGCAAAGTGGTATGTCCCGTTTGTGATGCTCTCGATCTTTTGGGCAATTTCAATTCACACCGTGACTGCCTTCTTATATTGCGGGTTAGGTGGAAGACCATTTTGGAACTCGGCTCTGCTGGCCCCTCGGTTCCTGGCTTCGGCTTTTGTGAGCGGGCCGGCGTTTATCATTCTAGCAATGCGAGTCGTTCGTATTGTGATGAACCTTAATTTTCCGATAGAACCGGCCAACACATTGATTCGCATTATTCGTGTGGCCATGTGCGTGAATCTATTGATGCTTGGCAGCGAATTATTCACGCTGTTCTATTCCGGAGGTGGGCACGCTGCAACCGGCCAGTATTTACTCTTTGGACTACATGGACACTACGGGTTAGTCCCTTGGATGTGGACTTCCATTGTATTGAATATCGCCGCCGCGATTCTATTCTTTATGCCGGCAGCTTTAGAAAGAAGCTCAGTACGAATAGCCGCTTGTGTCTTCTGTATTGTTGGAATTTGGATTGAAAAAGGGATGGGCCTGATCATTCCAGGCTTCATCCCTTCAACGCTTCACGAAATTGTCGAGTACAGCCCTAGCTTGATTGAATGGAAAGTCACCATTGGCATCTGGGCATTCGGCCTATTGATTCTCACTTTGATGTTTAAAATCACCGGGGCCGTTTATCGTAACAGCCCTGTTGATGACTCAGAGAGTGATTTTGCTTAGGCTTGCGATCACGGAGTTTCCAAAGTCGCAGCCATGGCTGAACGGATTTCCGGTTCACGCCCATGCACGTCTTGGTGCTCCTTCGTGTATTGAAGCAACTGTCGGGTTAGGTTCACTGCGATTTCACGATACTTGGGATCGTCAAACCGGTTCTCTAATTCTTGAGGGTCTTTCTTTAGATCTAACAGCCAAGGTTTATCGGCACTTGAATAAACTAGTTTGTAATTGGCCGTAACTGCCGAAATCCAAGCACTACCCGGTGTGCTACGAATGAATGCAATATCATTCCAATCTTTTGCCTTGCCACCAGAGAACAGTGCGGAAGCATTTCGCCCATCAACTGCGGCGGAATCAAACTTGACATCCATCATGGTCAACACCGAAGGCAGAAAATCGATACAAGTCAATGCTTGCTCAACTCGAAGACCTGCTTTGACAGACTTCGGATAGCGGATGATAAACGGAATTCTGGCCGAACCTTCATAAGGCACGCCTTTGTTGAGTCGTCCATGTTCGCCACATAAATCGCCATGATCGGAAGTGAATACGACAATTGTATTATCAAGCAAATCATGCTCTTTTAGTTTGTCGATGATCTTGCCAACATTGTCATCGATACATTTCACCATGCCAAAATAGGGTGGCATGATCTTTCTTATTTGATCCGCAGTCACGCCTGCTTTACTGCCCCAGCCGGGAGTTTGTGCGCGAGATTTCATCAATGAAGTTGGAATCGGTACTTCGACATTTTCATACATGGTGTCATAAGGGGCACGCACGGTATTAGGCCCATGTGGATCAGGCAGGCTCAGCATGTAGCAGAAAGGGGTGTCTTTGTTGGTTTCGATAAAGTCGACCGCTTTGTCAGAAAGCCAGTCGGTTGAAAACGATTTTTCATCGGCCCCATCGACACCGTAACTAGGTTTTCCATTTTTATCAGTGGCACCCACTTTCGGGCCATCTGCTGTATCCGCAAATTTTTTCCAATGGCCTCGATTAAACATAAACCGGTTATCTGCAAAACCAAACTGACGTTTTGGCGCCCATTGAGGTTTGCCGTTTCCATCAAGATGCCACTTGCCTGCATAGCCGGTTGCGTAACCTTGGCGACGCAGAATTTCAGCAAAGGTGACAATCGAATCGTCGAGACGAATGTTATTGGTCACCACTGGTGTCTTTTGCGGATACAATCCAGAAACCAATGCGGCCCGCGAGGGAGAACAGACTGGAGTGGTTGCATAAAACCCAGTGCAGACTGCCCCTTGGCTTGCGAGGGCGTCGATATTCTTGGTATCAACAATCTTGCCACCATAGCATCCGAGCGTGCCAAAATGATGTTCATCGGTCGAGATAATCAGTAGATTAGGGCGTTTATCAGCCGAGAGACCCGGTTTGATCATCAAACCGACAAACAAGAGAGAGCAAAATATTATCGACAATTGGTAATGGCGAGCCATAAAACGTAACATGATTTTTAACCGTGATTAAATATGGAGGTTGAACCAAAGAAGAACTTCAACTCTAAATCTAGATGATCTTCGGGCAACGATTATTTCCATTTATTGTTGACCGCAGGGATTTTCGCTCCAACTTCTATCTTCCATGCTTCTAGTTGTGTTAGTAAGCTGTCTCGCTTGGCAACATTTTTGTCAGCCAGATCTTTTGTTTCGCCGATGTCTTTGGCCAAGTTAAACAACTCGACTCGATCATCTTCAAACCATTGAATCAACTTCCAGTTGCCATCTCGAATCGCAGCAGTTGGGGCTCCACCTTGGTTTCCATAATGAGGGTAGTGCCAGAAAATTGGGCCACGAGCAAACGGCTGGCCTTTCAATAAACTGGTAAAACTCTTGCCATCTTGATGCACTTTAGGTTCAAGCGGCAGACCGGCCATTTCTAAAATGGTAGGAAAGAAGTCGGTGCTGGTCACATAGCTATCGGTCGTGGTTCCCGCTTTAGTAACTCCTGGCCAGCGAACCATCATCGGCTCTCGGATACCGCCTTCGTACATCCAACCCTTGCCACCTCGCAGTGGAAGATTACTGGTAGGGTGACCTTCGGATGTACTTAAGCCGCCATTGTCTGACATGAACATCACCACAGTGTTGTCGGCTAATTTCAGATCATCGAGTGACTTGAGTACTTTGCCTACCGCTTGGTCCATCGCTTCGATCATCCCCCCATACACGGCGTGTTCTTGAACGAGGCGAAGCTTACGCTCACCTTCGGTTCCCCAAATCTCTTGCGTGTCTAACAGCTTCCGTTTTTCTTCATACTTGAGCTTCAAATCAGCACGAGACATCAACGGCGTGTGGACCGAATAGAAGGAAAGATAAGCGAAGAAAGGTTGGTCTTTATTTTGCTTGATGAACTTGACGGTTTCAGAAGCGAGACGATCTGGCAAGTGTTCGCCATCCGGGCCATCGGTCAAGCGTGCATTTCCATAAGGAGAGAAATAGCGTTTCCCTCCATAAGGTCCACCACGCTCGATGCCTCCTTGGTTGACATCAAAACCTTGATCTTCGGGGAAATATCCTTCGGAACCTAAGTGCCATTTGCCTGCAAAGAATGTAGCGTAGCCGGCCTTCTTTAACACTTCGGGAAGCGTTATTTCTTCTAAAGCCAAATGGTCCGTATACGGGGCCGGCAACAGTTTAGTTTTTCGATTCCATTTCTCTGGCTGATTGGCACCACCTGGGTTAATGTAATCGGTCACTCCCACACGCTGAGGATACTTGCCGGTTAAGATACTGGCCCGAGTCGGTGAACAAACAGGACAGGCCGCGTAAGCATTGGTAAAACGAACCGCGGTGTCTGCTAGACGATCAACATTCGGCGTATCGTAAAACGAACTTCCAAAGCACCCAAGATCGGTCCAGCCCAGATCATCGACCAAAAAGAAGACAAAGTTGGTTGGCTTTTCCGCAGCAATGGAAGATCTCTCTAATCCACCGAGCAACAAGGCGAACACAAATATAAAGGCCAGAGAATTCTTAGTAATCAGCAAGCGAATGAACATAATGGAAAACCATTCCTATCAGTTAGAAGATAAATTCAAACAAGATTAATCGATTATTAATGCTGGAAGAGGTTAGATCAAGCATTCTAACGAGAGAATTTAAGACAAGAGTGTCGCAAATTGAACTATCAGCGGCCTTTTAGCCGATAAGGGGCCGGGTCAATATGCGGCGTTTCGTCATTGATCAATTCAGAAACAAGCTTGCCTGTAGCGGTAGCCATCGAGAGCCCCAGCATGTTATGCCCGGCTGCCACCAGAACGTTCTTCCATTTGGAAGTACGGTCGATATAGGGCAAACCATCGACAGTCATGGGTCGCCAGCCATACCAGCGTTCTTGTTCCGGTTCACAGTAAGGCTCTCGTAAGTAATGCTCGGCCCCTGATCGTAGCAATGCGATTCGTTTTTCGTTGATCGATGTATCGTAACCGGCGAACTCCATCGTGGAACCAAGACGATAGCCAGACTGAAACGGTGTGACTGCGACTCGATGTTCTTCCAAAATCATCGGTATCTTCGGGCAAACTTCCGGGCGAGGCATCGTGATCGAGTACCCTTTGCCGGGTTGAATTGCAATTTGGGTTCCCAAGATTTTATTCAGTTCAGGCGTCCAGGCACCTGTTGCGATAATGAAATTAGAACCGGATATTTTCCCCGTCGAAGTTTCAATTGAAATCGCCGAGGCCCCAACACTAGTAATGGTTTGCAGTTTACAGTTCTCGATGATCTTTACATTGAGCGATTCTAGTTTTGATCTCCAAGACTTGAGTAGTTTATCAGGTCGAAGATGCGAATCTCCTTCGTAATGCCAAGCCCCGCCGAGCCCTGGCTTTAGTGCCGGCTCTAGCTCTGTTAATTCTTGGTCTGCATAGGGCGTTGCAGAAACTCCGAACTCACGCACTAGCAAGTCATTCGTTTTGGCATACTCTTCAAAATGATGGGCCGATCGATAAACAAACAGCAGACCCTGCTCTTCCCATTCGCAATCAAGTTGTTCCTCTTCGATTAACTTTCGATAGAGACTTTTGGATGATTGCAACAACGCATGTCGGGCCGCACCGGCTTGCATCATTGGGGCCTCTCGACAGCGCAAAGAGAATTTCAGTAACCAACTCCACAAAGCAGGCGAGATTCTTGGTTTGATCGAAAAAGGCGAGTTGCGACTCATCATCGCTTTCATCGTGCCGCTGATAGCGCCCGGCGCTGCTAGTGGTAATACATGACTGGGCGAGAGGTATCCACAATTGGCATGCGAACAGCCACCAGCAAAACGTCCTTGGTCGACAATCGTGACCTCATGCCCGGCCTTCGCTAAATAATAAGCACATGCGGTGCCTATCACTCCGCCACCGATAATTACCGTAGGTTTACTACTCACTGGCGGACCTCGTCTCTGTGTCGTTAGCTATTGCAGAACCGGCAGTAATCCCAAACGTGAGTGGGTCATCCACATCAATGAGAATCTTCGTCTCACCATTCACAAAGGCTCGACCTGTGATGGAAGGAAAAATTTGATCATCGCGCACCACATACGAGGCTTTCATGACACTGCCAGTAATTGACTGTTGACGCCATAAAGCACTCTCGGCCAACTTTCCATCGGCCGCCAAGCAGGCCACCTTACCGCTCACACCTGTTCCACAAGGAGAGCGATCATATTGACCGCCAGGACAGAGAACAAAGTTCTTTGAATCGGCAACCGTTGCATCTTCAACCGGAACAAACAGTTCGATATGATCGACCCGTTCGCCGTTAGGGCCAGTGATATTCTGTTGATGCAATGCGTCAGATATTTTCGTGCAGTGGCTAGTTAAAGCGGTGGCGTTCTTTAATTCTAAACTTTGATTATGATCAGATATCAAAAAAAACCAGTTGCCTCCCCAGGCGATGTCACCCACCACGGTGCCGATCTCGGGCACTTCCACTGAAACATCTTTACGATACCGGGCGCTGGCAACATTCTCCAGAGAGACTCGCCCATCTTCATGCAGCACAACAGGCACATCGCCCACCGCAGTTTCTAAAAGATGTTCGCCCGGTTTGATGCGTCCAAGATATAATAGCGTGGCAAACAGGCCAATCGTGCCGTGCCCACACATGCCGAGTGGACCGACATTGTTAAAGAAGATGACACCAGCGGTTGCTGCGGATGATTGCGGTTCCAACAGAATGGCACCGACCATAACTTCCGAACCGCGTGGTTCGGACAGCAAAGCAGTGCGAATCCAATCGTGATTCAAGCGAAAACATTCGAGTTGATCTTGAATGGTTCCGCCACCAAGATCAGGCATGCCATCAATGATTACCCGAGTTGGTTCCCCGCCTGTATGTGAGTCGATGACTTGAAGTTGACAATTAGCGGCAGGGAATTTCATATCGGTTGGTAATTCACGTGTGAGCAATCAGTTCTAGTCCAGCAACAAATCAGGGCGAAGTGATGTGATACCCGCTTCCTGCATAACTTTTTCTACATCATCCAATTCGAGCGGTGCAGCTTCAGTCAGATTCTCCACTCCGTCTTCTGTGATGACCACGGTGTCTTCAACGCGGATGTAAATCTGCTGTTCCTTCACCCACATTTGTGGATCGAGGGCAAACACAAAGCCTGGCTCGAACACATAGTCGTCTGTAGTGCGTGGGCCAACATCGTGTACTGCCATGCCAACCGGATGCGTCAGGTGATGTTTAAACGCCAAACATTCTCTCGCGGCAGTTTCAAACGCAGGGTCTAGCCATTGGGTTTGATCGACAATCGGCGTCATCTTTGCTTGGGCTTCATCGTTGATTTGTTTAACGGTAACGCCTGGCCGTAGAATCTCTAGAAAGACTTTGTGGTATTCGACAATGAATCCATAAAGTTGACGTTGTACATCCGAGTACGTTCCGTTGACCGGCCAGAAGCGACCGATATCGTTGGTGTAGCAACCATAGTCTGGTGCATAATCCATCAGCACCAGATTGCCATCTTCTAGTTTGCAATTATTACGAAAATAATGGGCGTTCCAGATATTGTCGCCAGTGGCCACAATCGGACGATAGCCACCGCCGGTCGATCCATTCGCGTTGAACACAAACTCTGCCACGGCAGCCAGTTGATATTCGACCAATCCGGCTTGCGTACAACGCATGGCTTCGGTCACAGCCATTGCGGTTAGTAGACCGGTTTTCCGCATCATCTCTATTTCAGACGCTGACTTGATGCCACGCATCTCGTTGATGAACGGAGTTAAGTCGGCATGATCGGCGGCAGAATGAAAGGCCGAGAGTTTTCTTTGAAACACCGATTCACGTGACTTTGATTTATCATACGGGTCTTGCCCGATCAAAGTTCGTGCATGAAGCAATGTATCTTGACAAGCTTGTCGGCGTTCCGATGGTGCCGAAGGAGTGTAAACGGTAATGGCCGTTCGCAAGTCTTTACTAAGCTGTTCACGAGGCCGTACTTCATCTACGCCGGTGCAACGAATTGCTTGCTCAGCATCTTCCAAACTTAAGCTCGGCCCATCGGACCTTTCATTCTTTTCGTCACAAGGAGGAAGATAGAGGATCGACTTATTGGTCTTGCCATCGAGCAGCAAGTAAGCATGAGGCACTTCGACGCCGCAGAAATAAAAGAACTCGTTGCTYTGCCGGAAAATATCAAATGCCCCRGTGGCAGCAGCCCCTTGCAGCACGGCAACCGAATCAGGACCAATGCTTTCGATCACCCGATTACGGCGAGCAGTAAATTCTTCCGCAGTAAAATTCGTTTGAAAATAAGGAGTTCCACGTTCAGCTGACATACGATTAGGCTCTTTTATACTTAGAAATAACCACGTAGACGAAAACTATGTCCCAAGATTTTACGTTCTCTAAAGCATCAAAGATAGCTGGGGAGACTGCAAAAACACCAGTTTTTCAGACTCCTCGATGAACTCCATCGTGAAACACCTTGAATGAACCGCTGAAAATATCCTTCTCGGTATTGAAATCGAGTCGTACCTATGGCTTTCGGTAATCTCAAGCGCGAAGCGTCAGCGAGGACTGAGGTGTAAATGTGCTTCGGGTCGAAATTTGCATGGTGTACATTTTTGTGGTTCGGAAAAAATATGTCTCACGCCAAGACGCAAAGTCGCCAAGAAGGAGGAGAAGGAAGTAATTTAAACACAGAGGCACGGAGGAAATAGAGCCGTGGGATTCGAATCTTATCCTGTGAATTATGTTCATCTTGTCGAGAGATAATAAATCTCACGCGAAGCCTCGAAGCCACTAAGGACGGAAGAGGTAGAGTTTTTGCAGGTATTTAATCCCTACTCAAGAAAACATCTTATTGGTTCCCGTCACGGTGTTAAATTGTGTCTCCCTCTATGTATACTAGTAAGATGTTCAACTTTGTTCGTAAACCAGGACTCAAAATTATGTCTCGCTATTTCTTTCTTTCATCACTGTTCATTTTAGTGCCATTCGTTAGTTTTCTCTCGGCCGCCAATCAACCGAATGTGGTGGTGTTTCTGAGTGATGACCAAGGCTGGGGAGATCTTAGCAGTACAGGCAATCGTGATATCTCTACGCCGAACATTGATTCGTTGGCAAGAGATGGTGCCAGTTTTGATCGATTTTATATTTGCCCTGTTTGTTCGCCTACTCGGGCTGAATTCCTGACAGGTCGCCATCACGCTCATAGTAATGTGTTCTCGACTTCCGCTGGTGGCGAACGGATGGATCTGGATGAAACGACCGTGGCCGATCTATTCAAAGCGGCAGGGTACAGCACCGGAGCGTTCGGGAAATGGCACAACGGAATGCAATATCCTTATCATCCGAATGGTCGAGGGTTTGATGAGTATTATGGTTTTTGCAGCGGCCATTGGGGCAACTATTTTGATGCCATGTTTGAACACAATGGAAATATCGTTACAGGCAAAGGGTTTTGCATTGATGACTTTACCAATCATGCAATGACTTTTATTGAAGATGCAGTTCAGCAGGATAAGCCGTTCTTCGCGTATCTGCCATACAACACACCTCACTCGCCGATGCAAGTTCCCGATAAATT
Organism: Blastopirellula sp.; assembly: GCA_002733575.1. Lineage (GTDB taxonomy): Bacteria > Planctomycetota > Planctomycetia > Pirellulales > Pirellulaceae. Next base: position 16,765 of record NVWB01000021.1, read on the forward strand.
CTGGGACAAGTTTTCAGATCGCCCTTTGAAGATGATTGATGAAGTCAAGAAGGACAAACGGTATTCGGATACCCATTTACGCAGTGCCTTGGCGATGTGTGAGAATTTAGATTGGAATGTTGGTCGTTTGTTAAAAAAACTTGATGACTTAAAGGTTGCCGATAATACCATCGTAGTTTGGTTTCACGATAATGGACCGAATGGAGTGCGTTGGAACGGTGGCATGAAAGGCCGCAAAGGCTCAACCGATGAAGGTGGCGTGCGATCTCCTCTTTATGTTCGCTGGCCAAAATCGATACTTGCAGGTGTTGAAATTCCTGAAATATGTACTGCCCGAGATTTGTTGCCCACACTGTGTGATTTGGCTGGCATCAATGCAAAGACGAATCATCCTGTGAATGGCTTAAGTTTAAAACCATTGATTTTCAACAATCATAAATCAGAATGGCCGGATCGAATTCTCATTAATCACTGGAAAGATAAAATCAGTGCTCGTAGTCAAAACTACCGTTTAGACAACGCAGGTGTGCTGTATGACATGATTGCCGATCCGGGCCAGAAAACGCCGGTAACGAAACAGCATCCAAAAGTTGTGAAGCAACTTGCCGCCGTGGTGAAGTCTCACAAAGATCAGTTTATGGCCAACTACTACAAAGATGATCGACCTTTTGTGATTGCTCATCCTGGTTCCCCTTTGACACAATTGCCGGCTCGTGATGCCTTGGCTTCTGGTAGTATCAAGCGATCCAACAAATTCCCGAACTGCTCTTACTTCGGCAATTGGACAAGCACCGACGACAAAATTACCTTCACGGCGGAAGTGGCCACTACGGGTGTTTATGATGTAGTGCTGTATTATGCCTCGAAAGATGCTGGTTCAAAATATCGGCTTAGCTTCAATGATTCCCACTTAGATTTTGTGATCAATGAAGCCCATGATGTGCCAGAGATTGGCGCAGAAAATGACCGCCATCCACGCGTCGAATCTTATGTGAAGAATTTCAAGCCAGTTTCCATTGGTCAAATCAAATTGAACCAAGGCAAAGGAATACTTAGTTTAAGTGCGACAGAAATTCCTGGCAAAGAAGCGATTGAGTTTCGTATGGTTACGCTAGAGAAAGTGAAATAGAGTCCTAGAGAAATTTCATATTCCGTGTTCCGACTATTTACGATAAGCGGCCCCGGTTTCCCAATTGCTTCAGTCCCGATAGGGACGATATCATGTAGCCAGGGAATTCATTCCCTGGAATCGATTTACCCCAATTCAAGAAAGCCCCAGTTGGGGCGGTATCGAATAAATATGATCCCGAAGCACAGCCAACTCTGGAATCGTCGGCGGTGCTTATCGATATTAAATCGCTCGGCTCATTAGCATTAAAAATGCTCTAGTAGGTCACTATTATCTGCGTCGAATTTTGTTTGAAAAATCGGAATCGTTTTGATGTTTTTCAGCGAGATCGTTTATCTGGGAACGCTGCTTTAGCTCTTCAAAGGGAACCGAAGTATCGAGCAAACCTAAATCGTACGCATACTCGTCTGAGTTACCTGGCAGCATAATTCGGATGTCATAAGGAACTCGATTCGGTGCCAACTGATTGACGTGTCGTACAATGTTGGTTGTGCAGTTATTGGTTAACGTATTATAAAATTCAGGCTTCTTTGCTAGTTGATTCGCTCGATTAGCGATATCGAGAAACAGGCGTTGCGATTGCTCTGGCGTTGCTACAGTAGGGTACAAGTAAACTTTGCTTTGATAATAGTTGGAACTCAAATTGACGATATCGCGTTCGTCTCCGATCACATACATGAGTTCGTATTGGTTGAAGAAACCTTTTAAAGCGGAGTACGCTTCGCCATCTTCTTTCCGGATTTCAACCGAAGAGATGAGATTCGTCCCGTCTGCTAATCCAAAACTCAGCATCGTATGTGCAATGCTGGGCGTGTCTTCAAAGGGCACTACCAGATAGTCAACGCTTTGAATGTCACTCAGCTTTAACTTTTTGACATAATGCTGAACGATGTATTCATCGTGTGCCGTATAACGACAGTTCCTCACGTTATGAATTGTTACCTGATCACCTTGAAAATCAATCAATGGCAGCTTTGCCTGATCAGGTGACCAAGTTCGCTTGTTCGACGGGGTGATGCTTTTACACCCTTGAGCAATAAATAGCAAAGAAACGATCAGTGCATAGCATCCCCAGTCGGATTCCCGCATTTGAGAAACATAATTAAACAGATGAAAATTAATTGTATTCGTTGCCATTTAAACCGCTGAACACATAGTAGTGAGAGTCTCAAGTTCTTTTGAAGAACGGGTTTATAGCGAAATAGTTTCAGTTAGCACAATATCTATTCATCTCTCGACTTGCACCAACTTGGGGGACATTGACCTCCATAACCGACTTGAAAATGTAATTTAGGGCGAATCCTCTCCCCTTGCACGATGCGATTGTAGATTTTACAAAGGCTAAATCGATAGCGAAGCTTGGAACACTTTGGTCATCATGTTTCCCCCTTACACGGATAGCCCCCATTTTAAAGGATTATTGAAGTGGCACGATTAATTATCTCAACCTCGATTGCCTTACTCTTGTTTTCTTCTGTCAGCTTTGCAGCAGACGATCTAAAAACAGATCTGCCAAAAAAGCAAGTTGAAAGCGAGACTAAAAAAGCGGACATTGAGTTTCTGCACAACCACCCCACTTTGGTAAAGATGTGGGAACACTCGAATAAACTTCGACGCGACTACGGACTGGCCGAACAAAAGATTAGCCCCGCGTTAACCAAAGCTGCACAAGATCATGCTTGGTACATGGCGAAAACCGGCGAATTCAGCCATTACACCAATCTTGGCCCCAGCGGACGTGTTCGAAAACATAAGTACGCTGGCAACTTCAATGGCGAGATTCTGATCTACGGTTCAAAAACGATCAAATCCGCATTCAATGGCTGGCTCAACAGCCCTGGTCACCGTGTAATTTTACTAGGTGGCGGCAAAGAAGTTGGTTATGGCTATGCCATCTCAAAAAATGGCACACCCTACTGGGTTGGTGTCTACGGCAACCCACGCAAGTAATTGGGCAACCAATTACACAATCGTTCAACCAAGAAAAACCAATGGCGACTTCAATTATCGAATTGAAGCCGCCATTTTTTATTTGCCTGATATTATTCTTACTTACGGGTAATGCGATTTTTGTTCGTGCTACAATAGACGCATCTTTAGTTCGCTTTGCTTACTTCTACGCTGGAGAGATTTCCATTATGCTTACAAGTATTCGTGCTATTCTTCTGACGTTGATGTGTATTACGACCGGCGTTGGAATCAATCAACAAATAGAGGCTGCCGATCAGCCCAATTTGCTGTTCATCATTGCCGATGACTGCACTTATCGAGATCTAGGCTGTTATGGTGGCCAGGCAAAAACCCCGAATCTTGATCGGCTCTGCGAACAAGGCATGCGGTTTACCCAATGCTTTCAAGCCGCTCCGATGTGCTCTCCTACACGACATAATATCTATACCGGTTTATATCCGGTGAAAAGTGGAGCCTATCCCAATCATACGTTTGCCAAAGATGGAACGAAAAGTGTTGTCCACTATTTAAAGCCCTTGGGGTACCGAGTGGCTCAAAGTGGAAAAAAACATATCTCACCCCAAGAAGTATTTCCGTTTGAATCACTTGGTGGAGGCAACAACCCGGACTTCGAAAAAATTGATGAATTCATGGCCGATTGCAAAGCAAATAATGAACCCTTCTGTTTGTTTGCTTGTTCCAACGAACCCCATTCACCTTGGAACAAAGGGGACGCATCGCAGTACCCTGCTGACAAAGTGAAATTGCCCCCTTATTTTGTCGATACGCCACAAACACGCACCGACATGAGCAACTATCTTGCAGAGATTACCTACTACGACTGGCAAGTGGGTCAGTGCTTGGACTTGCTAGAAAAACATGGCGTTACCGACACCACTTTAGTGATGGTCGTTTCAGAACAAGGTTCCAGCTTTCCGTTCGGCAAATGGACTTGTTACGATACGGGCCTGCAAAGCGGGTGCATTGTGCGATGGCCAGCGAAAGTCGCTGCGAACACGGTTACAGATGCAATGGTTGAGTATGTGGATGTGTTGCCAACATTTATCGAAGCCGCTGGTGGCAAGCCAGCCAAGGTGTTGGAAGGAAAAAGTTTTCTGCCCGTGCTTGAAGGAAAGAGTGATCACCATAAAGATTATGTTTACGGAATTATGACCACACGTGGAATCATCAACGGATCGGATCAATTCGGAATTCGCTCGGTTCGATCTGGCAAGTATAAGTACATCAAAAATCTGACGCCTGAGATTGGATTCCAAAATGCCTGCACCAAAAGTAAAGCATTCAAAGAGTGGGAGAGTTTAGCAGCAGGCGGAGATAAACAAGCGGCTGACCTAGTCAAACGCTATCGAACACGACCTGCCGAAGAATTGTACGATGTTCGTTCCGACTGGTACGAATGGAACAATGTAGCAGATGATCCAAAGTTCGTGGAGATAAAAGCGGAGTTGAAGGCCAAGCTTGACCAGTGGATGAAGTCACAAGGCGACAAGGGGATTCAGACGGAACTTGAAGCACGAGAACACCAAGGCCGGAACCGTAACAAAGCGAAGAAGTCTCCCAAGAAAAAGAAAAAAGCGGCTGCATAATCAACAGTCGCTTTTAAATGGCAATGTAAGTTTCCGGGCTCATCGAGTGAGATTGCGGATGATTATTTGTCCGCAAGCTCCTCCGCTTTTTGGCACTCTTTCGCAGTGATAACTCCGTCTCCGTTGAGATCGAAGCCTTGGAATTCTCTTACTTTTGAACTGGTCCAGCTAGTCGAGTATTCGCTCATCATGATCTGGCCATCGGCGTTAGCATCATTACGAGTAAACCAGTCAGGCAGTCCTTCTGGTAGACGTTCTGTTGCCGATAGGAACCGATAGGTTGGCACCACTTCTTTCTCTGGTGTACGACTAGATGAACTGCGTGATTTACTAGAGTATCTACTGGTAGGTCGGGAACTGCTTGACGACGAGGCACCTTTGTTTTTCGCCATTAACCCGGCTGTCATTTCCTTCAAATCAAGTCGACCATCTCGATTCTTATCAAACTCTCCGGGATTCCCTTTCATTTTGCTCCACTCGGATTTATCAACCGATCCATTTTTATTGGTATCGTATTGTTTCATCATCATCTGGGCGTACCGAGTATATTTTTCCATCGCTTCATCGCGTTTATCTGGTGATGGCTTGGAACTACTTGAACTCGATTTTTTCTCGCTATCTTTATCTGCATTATACTTGGTTAAACGTTCACAAAGTTCGGCCCGAGTGAGCCGTCCATCGTGGTTTGTGTCTGAATCTTCTGCTGGTGTTCGCCACTTAACACCTTTCCACTCATTTCCATCGAGTGCACCATTCTTGTTTTTGTCGTATCGCAAAATCATACGATCCACATATTCAATGATCTCTTTAGTATATATTTTCTCTAGGGCAGGCCCTTTGTAAGGGGGTGGAGAGTCAAATCCCTTTGCTAATTCCAACCCCTCAGGTTCTCCAAAAGTCGTTGAAAAATTACTGCCATCTCCTCGACCTCGATCTCCACCACGACCTCGATCATCATCTCGGCCACGATCACCACCCCGACCTCGATCATCATCTCGGCCACGATCTCCACGATCACCACCACGACCATCATCGCCGCCAGGTCTCGGGCCACCGGGCCCTGGACCTTGTGCCAGCAGAATGCTGCTTGAACAGGCGAGAATCAGACTAAAACAGATTAATAGGGTTGAGTATTTAATAGACATTTGTTTTTTCACTCAATGTAATGAGAGGGCTTCAAAAACCAGTATGATCAATCTCGTGGCTTTGTGGGAGATTAATCGATACAAGATTTAACCCAATCTTTGCAATTAGGGTTCGATTATTCGACTCAGAACCGACAATTATTCAGAGAATTCTTTTAATTTTTCTCGAAACCCCAGCTCTCTCTAAGGGTTAAAATTACAGGCATAGGGTTTTTCTATCGATCTACCCCGCTGCCATTCCCCTATCGTCTACAACATAAAATGTTGCTACATAAGCACTTACCCCCTATTTATCTATTCAAGATCACGGAGACTCTGGTCATGAAAAAACTATCAAGATTCCTGTTTTCAGCATTAGTTCTATCGCTAGTGGTAGTACTTACTTCATCTGCGATGGCTCAACGTGGCGGCCAAGGCGGTGGACGAGGCGGCCCTCCAGGCGGCGGACGCGGTGGCCCTCCAGGTGGCGGCGGCGGAGGAGATATCTTCGGCTTGATTTTTAATGAGCAGATTCAAAAAGAAGCTGAAATCCTGCCTGATCAAGTTAGTGACATCCGTGAAATTATGGATGGAATGCGTCAAAAAATGGGCGAAATCTTCTCTGGTATGCGAGATATGAGCCAAGAAGAACGTGAATCGGCTCGTGAAGGTTTGTTTGAGAAAATGCGAGAAGCTCGGGCTGATATTGAAGCAGAAGTCAATGCTGTATTGATGCCGCATCAACTGACTCGAATTAAGCAAATCGCTTTACAGCAACAACTTAACCGCGGTGGCGGTGGTGGCGGGGCTTTGACTCGTGGACCTGTAGCCGAAGCATTAGGACTAACCGAAGTCCAAATCGAAGCATTGGAAGCAAAACGCCGTGAGATCGAAGAAGGTCTTCGTGAAAAGGTAGCTAAGCTTCAAAAAGAAGCCCAAAATGAGCTAATCAGTACGCTTACTGCTAAGCAGCAAGCAATACTGAAAGATCTAATAGGCGAATCTTTTGAAATGCAACGTCAAGAAGGTGGAGATCGTGGTGGTCGTGGCCCTGGTGGCGGAGATCGTGGCGCTCGCACACCCAGAAATAATGAACTATAAATCTATTTTAAATCACAAAACCCCCTTCCAGAGTCTGTCTGCGAAGGGGGTTTTTCTATAGAATAATTAGCGGAATCCTTATAAATTACCTTGTTTTCTTTCCTAAAACACGGTTCTTACGAAACCCACCATGCGTTCCAAGCGTTTAATTCGTAGATAGCGAATTCCCTCCAATAAAATTTCCTGTGATCGAATAGCCCACTAGGGCTTAGCTCTGATTACAATAGAGAACGTATTTAATCGATCACAAATGTTTATATTTGCGCGGATAGGTTTATGATAGAAGCTGGCGAAATACTGAAAAATAGTGGTTTGCTCACTGCCGAGCAGTTAGAGATTCTGCGTAAAGAGAAAACCGCACCATCTGATGTCGTTAGTAAGGCGGTCGATTTGGGGTTTGTCAAAGAGGAGCTGGCCCTTAAATCTTTGGGTGAAGAGGTTGGACTGGAGTATGTCGATCTGACCAAAGCGGAAATCGACCTTTCCTTACTGCAAATCGTTCCACAGCGGCTGATCTATCGCCAATCTCTCTTTCCCCTCCGCAGAGAGAATGGAAGTATCGTTGTAGCGACCAGTAATCCCTTTGATCTGTACCCTTTAGACGAAGTCGCTTCAGCGACCGGTCTTTCGGTATTGCCGGTCTTGGCCGAACGCGACGAGATCTCAAAATTAGTCAAAGCCAATTTGGGCGTGGGTGGTGAGACCGTTGAAGGTCTACTGGCCCAAAAAGAGGAAGAAGACGGAGTCGAACTGCTCGACGAGATCGAAACTGATGGCTCCGAGCTTTCAGAGATGGCTCAAGAAGCATCCGTGATTCGATTGGTGAACGAAATCTTGCTTGAAGCCGTAGAATCACGTGCAAGTGATGTGCATGTTGAATCCCAAGGGTCAGGGCTTGTCATTCGCTATCGTATCGATGGCATGTTGCACTCTCAGGCAGTTCCGCCGGAAATCAATTACTTTCAAGCGGCCATTATTAGTCGCCTGAAGATCATGTCTCGGCTCAACATTGCCGAAAAACGTTTGCCTCAAGATGGGCGAATGAAACTCAAAGTGCATGGCCGAGAAATCGATGTTCGTGTTTCCGTGATACCCATGATCCATGGCGAGAGTATCGTTATGCGTATTTTGGACAAAGGATCGCTCGCATTAGATCTGCGTACTTTGGGAATGGATGAAGATATCTACCAAGAGTATCAAAAACTCATTCAACTGCCTCATGGAATTGTTTTAGTCACAGGCCCAACTGGTTCTGGTAAAACAACCACGCTTTATAGTTCGTTGATGGAAATCCGTGACGAAGCAACCAAAATTATTACTACCGAAGATCCGGTGGAATACCAATTGGATGGAATCAACCAGATCCAAGTCCATACAAAAATTGGGCTAACCTTTGCGGCCTCTTTGCGTTCCATTTTGCGTCATGATCCAGATGTTGTACTGGTGGGTGAAATTCGAGATATGGAAACGGGTGAAAGTGCCGTGCAAGCGTCCCTTACCGGACATTTAGTTTTCTCTACACTTCATACAAACGATGCCTCTGGTGCCTTTGCTCGATTGATCGACATGGGCGTCGAACCATTTTTGATTGCCAGTACGGTGGAAGGTGTTATGGCCCAACGTCTGGTGCGGCGTTTATGCAAACACTGCAAACAATCGCATGAGATGAATCAAGCCGACTTGCCCGATGATTTTCCTTGGGATGAATTCCAAGCGACAGGCGAAAAACTGTATCACCCTGTTGGTTGCCGCGAGTGCCGTAACGTGGGGTATGCTGGCCGAATGGGTATTTACGAATTGCTGGTCACTACCGATGAAGTACGTCAACTGGCACACGATAACGCTAGTACCTGGGATATCAAACAGGCTGGAATTCGTGGTGGCATGATTACCTTACGCCAATATGGTTGGAGAAAAGTGCTGACCGGTGAAACTTCCGTGGATGAGATTCTCCGAGTCACCAAGGGTGATCATTCAGGGAAAACCCAAACTTAGTTACTAGTTGCAGACATTGCTAGTTTACAGACACTGTCAAGAATTCAAACGATCATTATTTAGATAGCCAATCGACCAGAGAGATTAGTAACCATGCCCGAATTTTCTTATGTAGCACGAAACATGGACGGCCGGAAAGTCACCGGTTCGCTGTCTGCCGCTACAGAAAATGAGGCCCTAACTTTACTCTCTGCAAAATCGCTCTTTCCGATGACCGTCTCGGCTGAAAAAGCAGCGATCAGCTTTAGTAGAAAACGAGTCAGCGCTCAGCAAGCGGCCATGGTTTATGCACAGCTTGCATCGCTCGTTCGCAGCGGTGTTCCGCTCATGCGATCCTTAACCGTGATCCACGACCAAGCTTCCAACCCTGCACTGAAAGAGGTGCTAGGCGATGTGAAGAGCCGAGTCGAAGAGGGCTCTACGCTTGATGAAGCCATGGCCAAACATCCAAGAGCTTTCAGTGACATGGCCATCAATATGGTACGTGCCGGAGCCGAAGGAGGATTCCTTGAAGACGCTCTAGATCGTGTTGCCAAATTTACCGAAGATCAAGAAGATCTCAAAGGTCAAACCCTAAGTGCGTTGGCCTATCCGATCTTCCTCGCCGTGGTGGGAACATGTGTGCTGACATTTTTGTTAGTCTTCTTTGTTCCTAATTTTTCAGAAATGTTTGAAAGACTACGATCCCGTGGTGACCTTCCGATGATGACGGAAGCTTTACTCTGGGTCTCCGCCACCATGAAGACTTACGGTATTTTCTTAGTGATCGCCTTGATTGGATTTGTTTTTTATGTCAAAGCTCAGGCTCAAACCGAGTCAGGACGCAGGAAAATCGATCTGTTTAAAATAAAAATCCCGATGTTGGGCCCAATTTTTCTCTCGTTATCGGTCGCAAGATTTTGTCGCGTACTGGGTACCATGTTGAAAAATGGAGTTCCCATTTTACGAGCGCTTGAAATTAGTCGAGATGCGGCCGGTAATGTGGTTCTGTCGGCTGCCATTCAAGATGCTTCAGAAAACATTTCTTCTGGTGAAACACTCGCCTCTCCACTAGCAAAATCTGGTTTTTTCCCACGAACCGTGGTGGAAATGATCAGTGTGGCGGAAGAGTCAAACTCACTAGATACTGTATTAGTCGAAATTGCAGATGGGCTTGAAAAGCGAACCGCCAGAAAACTGGATCTAACAGTTCGCTTATTAGAACCTATGATGCTGCTGGTGATGGCCTCGATTGTCTTGGTTGTCGTCATGGCTTTATTGTTGCCTATCTTCAAGATGAGCAGCACCCTTTAACACGCTTCGTTTAACTTTCACTATTTCGTTTATGAGAACAAAGGAGTAATTGGTCATTATGCAACGCAAAACACGTCGAAGACGTCGAAGCGGTTTTACCTTGATCGAAGTTCTATTGGTTTTGGTCATCCTCGTCATTCTTGGTTCATTTGCTGGACTGGCAATTTTTGCTGCCCAAAAGCAAGCTTTAGTCAAACAAGCCAAAGTTCAAGTCTTGAGTTTCGAAGGGGCAATTGATTTTTACAAACTCAACATGAATATTCCACCCCAAAGCTTACAAGATTTAATCGAGCAGCCTGCCGATGCAAAGTCTGGTAAATGGCAAGGCCCGTATTTGACAGTAAAAGAGATACCGAAAGATCCTTGGGAAAATGATTATGAATACGAAGTCAACGGAGCCGAATACAACATCTGGTCGATTGGCCCTGATGGTTCGAGCGGAACCGATGACGATATCAGTTCGTAAAACCTTCCTCTCATTTTAAGATGAGATTGGTCCCAAGGTTATTAACCATGATGAACCGAACTATCAACTCAACGATTAAATTCAGAAGCACAAAAAACCGCTCAGCGATGAGCGGTTTTACGCTTCTAGAATTAATGATGGTTTTAGTTCTCATCATCGTTTTGATGTCCATTTCATTACCTGCGATCGTCGGCCCGCTGAAAGCACGGCGTGTAAGTAATGCTGCTGACTTACTTCGATCCGAATTCGGAAAAACTCGGATAGAGGCGATGGAGTCAGGCCGAATACGTATGTTTCGCTTTCAACGTGAAACAGGCAACTTTTCGGTTCAACCCTGGATGACTGGCGCAGACACGCTTGAAAGCAACATGCTAGGTGTTAGCAACGAATTGGGTGCCAATTCAATTGTATATCAATCAGATGAAACCCAGACGAGAACAGACACTTTGCCTGAAGGTGTCAAGTTCTTTGCTGATCAGGTAACCCTTGACATGCGTGCCTACGACTTAGATGAAGCGGCAGGTGGACTAGAAACATCCGATTGGTCTCAACCCATCTTGTTTTATCCAGATGGCACGACCAGCGATGCAAAGATTTTCATCCAAGGCGAAACCGGATTTACCATGTCGATCAGCCTTCGGGGGCTAACCGGAATTGCCCGAACCGAGCAAGTTGTTATTCCTGAATAATCAAGTGAATAGATCCCGTTATTTATCGATCACAATACTAAAACCGTATTATGCTAAGCCCATTTAAAAAACTGAAATCGCAATCGCAAGGATTCTCTTTGTTAGAGGTGATCCTGGCGTTGGCAATTTTAGCCGGCTCAATGGCGGTATTAGGGCAGTTGATTCGTCTCGGTTTTCGCAATGCCCGACAAGCTCAAAATCTGACCGAAGCTCAGATGATTTGTCAGACGGTGATGGATGAAGTGATTGTTGGCCTGAAATCGGTTGACCCTGTGACTCAAGTTCCAATAGACATCGAGAGCGAACTTTATGGAACGATGCCCTCTTCCGATTCGCTTTGGGTTTATTCCATCGACTGGGAACCCTCCTCGATCGAAGGATTAATTGCGGTTAATGTTTTGGTTGAGCGTGCAAATGTTACCGCCATGAACGAATATGATCATTTTTCACTCATACGCTGGATACCTGACCCAGAGATGGAGCTAGAGGAGCAACCTGACTCTAGTGACCCTGACTCGACGGGGGTAGAATGAATATCAACCCATCAACACGAACATTTCGCAATCATCGTCAAGGGACAACCTTGATCGAGATTGTGCTTGCATCTGCGCTGACCGTCGTGTTGATGATGCTTGTTGGTATGGCAATTGATGTTCAACTACGAAGTACCGACGTTGGGCGAACCAATGTCGAAGAGGCACAACTTGCACGCGCCATTATGCGAGTCATCGAGAGCGATCTCCAAAATGCGGTCTGGAAAAATCAAATCGATTTTTCCATCGTCGAAGAACTGGACGCTGGCTCGTTAGGAGCAGGCGATCTGGAAGGTGCTGCCGAAGGAGCTGGTATTGATGTGGACGATTTTAGTACAGACGATCTTGTCTCTTCGGTATTGCCACCGACCACTGTTGGTATTTATGGCAATTCAACCGAGTTGCAAGTTGATATCAGTCGGCTTCCTCGCATTGATGAATATACGGCTCAGTACTCGAGCATTCGAGATTTGGGCATCGAAGATATTCCAAGTGACGTGAAAACAGTGACCTATTTTCTGCTTTCACCTGGAATGACCACGATGAATCACGGAGAAGTGGGCGAAAACCCGGATGAAACAAATCAAATGGGGCTCGTACGTCGCGTACTAGATCGGGCCGTAACGCAGTGGGCCATCAATAACGGAGACGTTCAAGAACTCGATGCTACCGCCGAGGTAATCGCCCCTGAGGTTTCAATGCTGATGTTCCGCTATTTTGATGGGTATCAGTGGAATGACGAATGGGACTCTGAGGAATTAGGTGGCTTGCCTTTGGCAATTGATGTGGTCATTGCGATTCGCCCCTTGGAACTAACATACGAAGAGGTCATCGAAAGTTCCGATCAAGTCCTTGAATACGATGCGATGAGTAACGGATCAAATATGATCTACCGCCGCTTGGTTCGGATTCCGATTGCTTTTCCGATTGATCAAGAGGCCCTGGAAGAAGAGGATTTGGAGGGGGAATTCTGATGACTAGTCGAACTCCTAATTGCTTCGAGACGTTTAAAAAACAACGCCGTAATCAGCAACACGGATCGGTTTTGTTTGTGGTGTTGATTGTCATCGTGATGCTCACGTTGTCTGCTTATACCTTCACCGAATTAATGCAGACGGAGAACCATGCCGTACATTTAACCGGCAAACAAATTAAAGCCAAGGCGATTGCCGAGTCTGGCGTGGCCATGTTGCAGTCTCTATTGATGCAAGATGAAGAAGTCATACTAGAAATGGGCGGCATTTATGACAACCCAGAATTCTTGCGATCCGTACTTGTCGTGGATGATGAAGTGCAAGAGATGCGAGGGAGATTTACCTTCCTGGCCCCACTGATTGATGAGAATGGTAGTTATAGCGGCGTACGTTTTGGGCTGGAAGATGAATCGGCCAGAGTGAATCTTAATGCCTTATTGATGCTAGAAAAAACAGCCGCAGGCTCAGGTAAATCGTTGTTGATGGCACTGCCCGGCATGACGGATGAAATTGCCGATGCCATTCTAGACTTCATGGATGAGGATGATGAAGTTCGTGATTTTGGCGCCGAGTTTGATGACTATTACTCAACACTAGATACCCCTTACGCACCCAAAAATGCTCCACTTGAAACCGTGGAAGAATTATTGCTAGTCGCTGGCGTAACCCCTGAATTATTATTTGGCAGAGATTCAAATCGTAATGGAATCGTCGATCCACATGAGATGACACCCTCGGCCAACGAAGATCCTTACATTGAAGAGATGTTGCAGCTTGTGCCTGAGTTAGGCTGGTCTTCCTATCTAACGATTTTTAGCATGGAAAAGAATTACGGCGAAGAAGGAGCCGAACGCATCTTTTTGAACGATGATGATCTGGCTGCATTGCATGGCCGGTTGTCAGAGAACTTCTCTTCGGAATGGGCCGACTTCATCATCGCGTATCGCCAGAATGGTCCTTATACAGGGTCACCGAATAGCAGAGACATGGTTTCTTCGGCACCTGTTGATTTGAAAAAAGAAGGCAAGAATAAGTTTACTCAGGTCATTGATTTGATCGGGGCCACGGTTCAAGTTCAGGTTAATCGCCAAAACAAATACTTAGTTTCTCCCTTTGCAGACGGGCCGATTGCAATGGCGTTGTACTTGCCAACCATGATGGAGCGGATGACCGTCAATGAAGCCCCCATTATCCCTGGGCGGATCAATATCAATCAAGCACATCGAGATATTTTACTAGGTATTCCAGGTTTAGATGAAATAACCGTGGATGAAATAATCTCGATGAGGATTCCCGCGCCTGATTTAGATGATGAAAACATGAAGTATGAAAGTTGGCTCCTGGTCGAAGGCCTGGTCACTTTAACGCAGATGAAAGCCTTGATGCCATTTATTACAGGTGGCGGCGATGTATATCGAACCCAAGTGGTCGGTTATTTTGAAGGAGGGTCGGCATCCTCTCGACATGAAGTTGTAATCGATACAACGCAACCACAGCCACGCATTTTGTTGTGGCGAGACATCAGTTATTTAGGCCGTGGACACTCTCTCGATGTACTCGGAGTAGAGTTAGGTATTGAAGACGATTCGGCCTTATAAGCGGCAAAACCACATTTAGACGAACTTAACGAAAAACTGACTGACAGATAATCAGTTGAATTTGATAAAGAGGTAAAACCAATGGCGAAACTATTAGGAATTGAATGGGATAGCTGCGAAGCACGCATTGTGCTGGCTCGCCCCCGATCAGGAGGAATCTCGGTCGAAGACGCATTTTCCGTTTCGCTTATTCAAGAAGAATCAGGCGAAAAGATTACCGGTACCGATATCGGTAAAACGGTCAAGCAAGCACTCGAAAGCCGAAACATCAAGGAGACCGAATGCTTGGTCACCGTAGGTCGGGCAAACATCGAGTTGCATATATTGCAATTGCCGCCGGCACCAGATGACGAACTTCCGGGCCTCGTCCGTTTTCAAGCGTTGCGAGAATTTAGCAACTTAGGTGATGACTGGCCGCTTGACTTCGTTCCCTTAGGAAAAAATGAGAATGGCCAAATCGAAGCGCTTAGCGCCGCCCTGGCCCCTAATGCCGTCAAGAACATTCAAACCACTTGCGGGCATGCAGGCTTATCGGCAACCCATTTGGTCATGCGTCCTCTCTCGGCTGCTTCTCTGCTCGAACGTGAGAGTCGGTACTCAGGCAAAGTGTCGCTGTTAGTTGACATCCTGGCTGACGAAGTTGATTTGACCATCATGAGTAACCAGACCGTAGTGTTTACTCGTACAACACGACTGCCTGGAACATTAGGTTCTGACGAACAAGCGAAATCACTTCAACAAGAGATTCGCCGGACTATGATTGCCGCGCAAGATCAGTTGGCCGGTGAGACGATTGAAAGCGTGGTCATTCTCGGTAGTGAAGAGGATCTTGGCAAAACAAGAGAATCATTGAATGAACGTCTCGACTTACCGGTAGAACTTCTGAACCCTTTCGAGCACTCACTGGTACGTGCAGCAACGAAAACATTTCCTGATTTCAGTGGCCGCTATGCTCCGCTGCTAGGGTTGTTAATCGACCAAGCAACCTCGACCCGGCATGCGATCGACTTCCTCGATCCTCGCAAGGCACCCGAGCCTCAGAATAATAAACGAACCTACTCTCTGGCAGGCATTGCAGCGGGTCTATTGATCTTCATGACCGGCTTCATGTTCTATTCGCAGCTTGGAAGCATGAATACTGAGATCACGGACTTGGAATTCAAACTTTCAAAGTTGCAAAAAAGCAACAAAGTGATGCTCGCTATTCAATCCGATGTGGAACAGATCGATCAGTGGAATTTGAACAACATCCGCTGGGTCGATGAAATGTATCGTCTATCAGCTAAGATGCCTGCCGCTGAAGAAACGATTTTGAATCGGTTAGTCATGAGTGGGAATGCAAAAGAAGGTGGTAGTATCATGCTCGAAGGATATGCCTCTGACGAAGGAGTCATTTCCTCACTTCATGAATTGCTTAATGATGATACTCATAAGATGTCAAACAAAGGAAATCAGCAGTCGGATAAACTCGAAAAATACTATTGGAGTTTCAAGGAAGCCATGAGCATTGCGACCCCAGATGAAGAATTATTTGTCGCCATAGAACCCACAACAGTAAAACTAGAGACAAAGAGTGACTCTGACGATTCCGAACTAGAGCCTGAGGCTCCCGTAGAAAACGGAAAATACGTGACAGCCACCGAGGAGGAAGAAGAATGAACCAACGAGAAAAACTATTAGCCTCAGCAGTTACCTTGCTGGTTATTTGCATGGGTGGCTACTATATCTACGGATCGTATCAATCTGGTGTGAATTCACGTCAAAAAGATATTGATCGTTTAGTGAAGAAAATAAGGGACGAAGAGTTTAAAGAAGCAAAAGCCAATATGGCCATACAGCGTCTTGAACTCTATCGTGAACATGCCTTGCCTGAAGAGGCAGGTGAGACTCAAGCCTTTTATCAAAAGCGTTTAAGGGAAGAGCTTACTCAGATTGGTTTCCAAAACATTGATGAAAAATCCTCGGCACCCAAACCGCGTAAAAATCACGATCAACACAGTTTCACCGTATCAGCCGATGGAACACTCGCTCAACTGACCGAGTTTTGTCACAATTTTTACTCTCTGCAACTGATGCATAAGATCACCAGTCTGACGATCACACCGAATAAAAGTTCAGATTTGATGAAAATCAATATGTCCATTGAAGCCCTGGGCATCGATGGGGTAACCGAAGCACCAGATCCTGACTCCATTCGAAGCACGAACCTGCTCTACGGTAGCCTCGAAGATTACAAAAATATGATCGTTACTCGAAATTTCTTTGGCCCTGCAAATGAGCCGCCTGTGTTCACTTCGCTTGCTAGCAGTCACGAGACCGAACAAAACAAGCCGCTTCGGCATAGTATCAAAGCGCAAGACCCAGACAAAGATCGGCTGAAGTATTACTTAGGAGACAATGCCCCTGAAGGACTTACCATTTCAGAGACTACTGGATCGCTTACTTGGACACCTGCCGAACTGGGAGATTACAAATTCCTGGTCACAGTCAAAGATGATAGCACTCCACCGAAGTTTGATGAAAAAGAATTTGCGATCACGGTGATTGAAGCTAAACCAGTGCCTGAACCGGTGAAACGAATTGGATTTGATGATGCCGAGCAAGCATTTTTGACCGCAGTTACTTCGAGCAACAATGTCGCGCAGATCTCCCTCAATCTTAGAACCCAAGGCAAAGTCCTCCGACTAGGCATTGGGGACGAATTTAGCGTGGGCACCATCAAAGGGAAAATTACAGCCATCCATCTTAAAACTAAACAGATTGAAATCGAAGTTGATGGTGAAACGGTAGCAGTCGCTTTGGGTGATAACTTAGGCGAAGCAAAATCGATCTCCGATGGGGAGCTATAAACAACCTAAGGCCACTGAGCAGGCCGCCGTTGGTCAATGTTTTTTTCCTCGTATTTTCTAATTCTTTGGTATTCCAGATATCTGCTGCCCTGCACAAGCAGGCAGTGGCAGCAGTGATATCTCTCTAGTGTCCCGAATCGTTAAAGTCTACCACTCGATCATGGCATTCGGCATCTTCCTATTGGAATAATTGTAGCGGTTATGATGCTTGTTCCGAATGTAATCAATGTATCAAGGTGCGCGGTAAATCCACCTTTAGGTGCATAGAATTAAAACGGAGAGCAAGGATGTCCACTCGAATTACAACGATGAATTTTCGTTGGTGCCTAGTATTAGTTTGTGGTATTGCAGTTCAATTTGCAGGAAACATACCCACTAGTTATGCCCAACAAACCATAGTGCCTGCCCCCAAACAGGACTCCGAGATCAAGGGGTATCAGGTCGCTCCTGAAGATATTGGTAACCTGACCAAGGTGATCAAGCAATTCTACTCAAATAATAAGAGTGTCGTTGTCACATCGGATGAGAGTGGACAATTGATTGTCGTTGCACCAGCAGACATTCAATCTCAGATAACTCAAATTCTGAATCAATCAGGCAAATTACAAGCAGCCAAGAATCCGAATGATTCTTCCCTGCAAGTGAAGCAGCCGATTCCATCCGCATCTGCCAGCAACGCGAATCATCAGTATTCACGTGATCTTGGCAATGGATTATTAGAAACGGAAGTAAGACTTTCCAATATCGAATGGCAGCAAGTCGAACAAGGGATCATGCAACTCGTTGGACGTCAGTTGCCGGTCACTTATTCTGCCGAAGGTGCCATTGCAACACTGACCCTTCCGACCAGTGGAAATCGCAAAGTAGGCATGCAGGTCTACCGCAAAGACAACATCATTGTACTGCGTGGAAGCCCAGACACTGTAGCAAGCTGGTCTCGCATTATTCGTGCAATGGACACGCCAGCTACCGATGATACAGTTCGCACCAGCCTTGTCTCACTACAAAAAGCAAAGCGTTCTGATGTACAAACCGCATTGAAGCCATTGACTGATAGTGAAAACAGCTTAGCGAAAAAACAAGTATTCGAGACTTTGAAAAAAGTTGCCAGCGAGCAAAAGCTTCGCTGGAGTGGTGACTTGGCCGCTATGATTTTTCAGCCTGAATCAGGAGACGGAGACGCCGCACCCAATGTAGACGGAGCCGCAAACAATGCTGAAAACCAAGTAACAATCGGCCCCGATGATGATTCAGGGCTGATTGGACCTGTTCAAATCGAGTTTCTCGAAGGGCTGGATGTAATTGTTGTGCGTGGTCACAAACGCGACGTAGAACGAATTACACGTATCATCAACGATATTGAACGTCTGAGTGCTGAAACTCAACCTGTGATTATAATTCGTGAATTGCTACATGCCAATAGTGAAGCCGTGTATGAAACCATTATTGAGTTATATGAAGAACTACTTTCAACTCGATACGGTCAAGTCAGTATCACTCCATTAGCAAAACCGAACGCCATTCTACTGATTGGTCGTGAACAAAGTGTGGCTGGTTTAGAAGAACTAATTGATAAGCTGGATCAACCTGTTGGAGCTTCGGACCAATTAAAAGTCTTTCAACTGGCTCATCTGTCGGCAGTCGAGGCAGAGACAAGTCTGACCGAATTTTATGCAGATCCTCAAAGACTAGCACCAAGAGTTAAAGTCGCTGCCGATGTGCGAAGCAACTCTTTAATCGTCCATGCAAGTCCACGCGACATGATCGAAGTTGAGTATTTGATAAAACAAATTGATATCCCTACAAGTGAATCAGAACTTGAATTGCGGGTGTTTCAGTTGAAGAATTCACTCGCTGAAGATATGGCACCCGTCTTACAAGAAGCCATTAGTGGCCAGAGCCAAACAGGTGGCAATAATCAAGCCGCAGTCCAAGCTCGTACCGCAATGCTTACCCTTATGGGAGTTGACTCGAAGAATGGTCAATCTTTCAAATCAGGAATACTAACTGAAGTTCAAGTCACCGCCGATGCACGATCCAATGCACTACTGGTACGTGCTTCAAGAGACAGCATGGATCTTATCGCTGCGTTGATTGATTTCCTTGATTCGCAACCTTCTGCTGAATCTCAACTCAAAGTGTTCGCCATCATCAATGGTGACGCCGAACTACTTGTGATTATGTTAGAAGAGCTGTTTGGACAAAATCAATCAAACAATCAAAATCAGTTTGGTCTAAATATCTCATCTGGTGAATCAAGTTTGATTCCCTTGACTTTCTCGGTTGACTCTCGAACCAATAGCATCGTTGCCTCGGGTTCAGCATCTGATCTTGCGGTGGTCGAAGCCATTCTGCTTCGTCTTGATCAAGATGAAGTATTAGAGCGTGAAAGCACAGTTATTCGTTTAAAGAATGCTCGTGCCGATCTTGTCGCAGACTCTTTAACGGAACTGCTTTCAAGTGAAAGCCAACTACAGAATCTTGATCCAAATTCATCGAGCCCGTTTCAACAATTGGCGCGTGAAGTAATCGTTGTGCCTGAACTATTCAGTAACAGCTTGATTATTAGTGCAACTCCCAAATACTATGACGAGATCGTACGCATTGTCGAAGAGCTTGATGCTCGACCTCCGATGGTCATGATTCAAGTCTTGATCGCAGATGTGTTAATGGATAATGTTGAAGAACTTGGGTTTGAATTTGGTCTGCAAGACTCGTTACTGTTTGATCGTAGTGTCGTTAATGGTGGTACACAAACACCTGGTTTTGATTTTAACAATCAAGAGTTGGGGAACAGTTCAGACGCAGGTAGTCTGGCAACGAAGGCCACAGTCGCAGCACAGGCTCTGTCATCATTCGCATTAGGGAGATCGAATTCTGATATAGGTTATGGGGGGCTTGTGCTCTCTGCTGCTAGTGAATCGGTCAGTATTCTCATTCGTGCTTTGCAACAAGAACGACGTCTTGAAGTGTTGGCACGCCCGCAGATTATGACCATGGATAATCAACCTGCCTTCATCCAAGTAGGTGAACGCGTTCCCTATATTACTTCATCACAAACTACCAATACGGGAATCATTAATACCACAACATTGGTAAATACCGGAATCATCTTGAGTGTCACACCACGCATCAGTCCTGATGGAATGGTGGTCATGCAAATTCAAGCTGAACGGTCAATCGTAGGTGAAGATGAAGATGGGATACCGATTTCGATCAATGCCAATGGAGATGTGATCCGATCACCGCGTATCGAGACTCAAACAATGACTTCCGTGGTCAGTGCTCGAACGGGACAAACCGTGGTGATGGGCGGATTAATCGACACCAAAACATTGACGATTAGCCGCAAGGTGCCAATCGTTGCAGATATCCCGATCTTGGGTCATCTGTTCCGTTATGACAGCTACGCGAAAGAACGTAACGAGTTGTTGATCATTTTAACCCCGACGGTGATCAACGATGATGAAGATGCTGCAATGATGCGTGAGCGAGAAATGAATCGTATGAGTTGGTGTTTGGCCGATGTGGCAAACGTCCATGGCGAGTCGGCCTTGTATGGCATGGATTATTCACTACCCAGTGGAGAAGGCATGCAGGAGATTCGTCCTGACCTAGCACCTGGTGTTCCTGAAATCCTGCCAGTGGCACCAATTATTGAGCCACTCAATTATCAACAACCAATTTATAACTATCCAAATAACAACCAGTATAATCAACAGCAATTCCCTGCTGGCCAACCGCAAGTTGTTCCTCGCCAGGTGCAACCGGTCAATACAGGAGTTCAACCTGTTGGTTATCAACAACAGAGACCACTGGGAACACCTGTTCCATATCAAGTGAACGGTTATCGATCCCAGTTGCCAGTTGGGCGGTAACTCGTTCAAGCTGGTTACGAACAAGCTTTAAAATACTCATAAATCTTCGGCCATGAACAAGGATGTTCAATATGCCTGAAACTAAAAGTCGCCTTATTGGCATTATGATTCTGTCGGTTCTCGTCTGCTCTGGTTGCAAAACCATTGGCTTAGATTCCACCAAATTGTGGAAGTCTGAGGAAGAGCAAGAACTGGGTGAGCCCGTAAAAATGGTGATCACCTGGAAAGATACGATACGCTACAGCCCAGGTGAACCTCCAACTCGCGGGTTTGGTGGTCGTATCCATTTTTACGATCTACTGAATAAACCAGTGAAGACGAAAGGGAAATTGGTCATCTATGGGTTCAATGACGCAAAGAATGGCGTCAATAACGAAACGCCTGAACACAAGTTTGTGTTCGATGCCTCTACGTTTGATCAGCATTACAGCTTATCAAGACTTGGTCACTCTTACAGTTTTTGGCTGCCATGGGATGCAGTAGGCGGTTACCAAAAGAATGTCGCTTTAGCTCCATTCTTTACTGCAACCAATGGGCAAGTGATCATTAGCGAAGAAAGCCGCCAAATACTCCCTGGCAAAGTGGTGGAAGAACTTCCACCTGCGAAGTCTATTATTCCATCACAACAACAATATGGTGAAGTGATGCCTGTAGGCTACGCATCCGCAGTGCAACAATCTTTAAGTAATAATCGCCCAGTGAACAAAATGAGAACGACAACCATTCATGTTCCAGCATCTATGGATCAACGAATGCGAAACGCCGTTCCCAGTGCTTCCAATACCGAGGCAGATCGATTACGGTCTCAACTGATGGAAGCAAAGCGTCAACTAGATGTAGAAAGTCGACAAGAAGGAAGACTGAAGCGTGCAGAGACTTTGCACCCTATAAATAGTGACTCAACGTTTGGAGTCTCAACGGGAATCAATTTACAAACATTCAGACCCAATCATTTATACAATCGCAACTTGAATCAAAACTTGGCCCAGTCACCAGTGAATGTTAATGGACGAGTGGTTACTACTTCTTTGGGCTTGGAACCACAACTAGCTCGTTCTTTATCTCCGAGATCCCAGGCTCCATTGATACATAGCGTTCAACTAGAAGACGCGTATCGCTCGATGCCACAGTTCCAAGGACAGTTGCGACCCGGTTTTCAACCGACACAACAACATCAGGCCATGGGAGGCGTTTCAACTGGTTCTTTAGTGAGATAGAAATGTTCGATGTTGGAATGGACGGGTGATCAAACTTAACGACCATTCTTGTGGGAATTCTCTTCTGTTGGTTCTGACCCCCAAATGCTTGCTGGAGATTTTTGTTGTTAAACATATTTCCAAAAGCCGAAAATGGGTTTTGATTGCGGCCCGTGTTACCGCCAGTAGCCGCACCAATGTCTGCTCCAAACGGATTGTTGGTATTTGTTTGTGTAGCACCGGTTGTACCCGTATTTCCGCTCGTTCCTGTCCCGCTTGCGTCAGCATCCGCCGTGCCCCCCAAACTAGGACTCGGAAGTGGTGTCGAAAATATCGATTCACCCGAGGTGATTGACGAACCAATATTACTATCAATCAATGAGCCAGTATTCCCGATATCTTGGGCTTGTAAACCACCACACACACAGAATATGAGTGCAGTACTCAGTGGAATTAATTGAAGGCTGATCTTTCGCATCTTTTGGCTCCTAAGGTATTACAACCACGCTCTATCTATTGTCTACTATATTCTCTTTTTTTGCAATAATAAACCGAATTCAGGTAAGATGTTGAATCAGGTTGAGAATTATTTCAAAGAGACTTAATTCTATGTACCAGCGCTTTATCAACTATCGGAAGAATTGTTGTCCTACATTGGGCCCATGCCTGTGAACGCACCAAACCGAATGGAAGTTATAGCTTACCCAAACTATATATTCGAGAGAAATCTCATATCCTGTTAGAATTAATCAGATCGATGAAACCCTGTACAAGTTATTGAAGTAAGGTAAATAATCGATCAATTCCCGCTAATTATTGGCTGTAAATACCTTTAGGAAAGCAGTTTACGATGTTTCGTCAAATTACCTGTTTCTCAACTTTGTTACTAGCAATTGCTACCGCTTCTCCAGCAATTGCAGCCGAACGCCCTTCTGCGTCGAGACTTCTGCCAGATACCACTCTGGCTTATGTTCGTGTTTCAAACACACAAGAGTTTGGAGAGAAGTTCTCAGAAACATCCATGGGCAAACTTCTCAAAGACCCTGAAATGGCTCCCTTTCTGACCGGAGTTTGGAGTGCTATCACCGAATCCGTTGAAAATATTGAGCAACAAGTGGGCATTAGCCTTAACGAATTGCTTTCCATTCCCAACGGCGAACTGGCCTTTGCGGTCGTGCCTCAAGAAGATGATTCCCTGGCTCTCGTGATATTCTGTGATCTTGGCGATCGACCACAAACCGCAGAAAAAGCGTTGGAGATCTTAAAAGGTTTTGCGATTGAAAATGGTGCAGCCATCGAAAGAAGCACCTATAAAGGAACAAAAATTACTTTGATCGAGGGTCAAAATGGCCTTTTGGCTCACGTAATCAAAGATAACACATTAATCCTCTCGAATAAACTTGCTGCCTTAGAAGACATCTTAGAGTATTGGGATACGCCGAGAGAAAGTTCATTGTACGACAACGATAAGTTCACCACGATCATTTCATCTTCTCGTGGAACCAAAGATGAACCGGCTCAGTTCACCTGGTACGTTGATCCAATCGAATTGATTCGTAAAGCTTCTCGTAACACACCTGGTTCAAGTTTCTTTTTAGCATTTCTACCGGTGCTGGGAGTCGATGGAATTCAAGCCGTAGGTGGTAGTATGATCATGGCAACCGAAGACTTTGACTCGGTCTCTCATCTGCATGTGATGCTAGAGCGTCCGAGATCGGGTGTCATAGAAATGATTGCCCCAAAAAACACCAATCCAACGCCTAACGATTGGGTGCCAGCCGATGTTACAACCTACATGACAGTCGATTGGGACGTAGATAAAACTTACAACGCACTAGAAAAATTGTATGACAGTATTACTGGCGAAGGAAAGTTAGCAGAAAACATTGACAATCGTATTAATCAAAGATTAATGATCGATTTCAAAAAAGAGATTATCGACAACCTAGATGGGCGGATTACACTCGTTCAGTGGTACGAACCACCTGCCCGGCTCAACAGTCAGGCAACCATGCTTGGCATTCAATTGAAAGATTCCACAGCCTTTCAACGCACAATAGACAGCATACTCGATGCGACACCAGGGCTAAAAGATAACTTGGAGAAGAAGAGCTTTGCTACCTTCTCATACTACCAAACCATTCTACAAGACCGCCCATTACCTGATGACGCAGACGAAGATCGCCGTCAGAGAACTCAACGTGCTAGAGCAATGCGGCCTCAACCTTGCTTCGGAATCGTGGGTGACTTTCTCTTTGTCACAGATCGACCAGGTCTGATGGAGCATGTCATGAAAACGAAAAGAAACGTCACCGACCGCTTAGCTGATGATCTTAGTTTCAAACTAATGCTAAGCAAGCTGCAACATCAAGCAGGCGAGCGAAGCATTGGCATGCTGACCTTCTCGAAACCAGAACAAGCACTACGAATGTGGTACGACATGGCACAAGCAGAGTCCACAACACAATTGCTTGATAGCCAAGCGGAAAACAACCAGTTCTTCGGTGCCCTTAGTAAAACGATGAAAGATAACCCGCTTCCACCATTTTCCGTCGTATCAAAGTACATGGCCCCATCAGGCAGCATCATGATCAACGACGAAACCGGAATTCACTTCATGGGTTTCTCCTTGAAGAGAAATCAAGAGTGATCTAGAAAGCACTGATTCTAGCGATGAAAACGCTTCTGATTCCTGTCAGAAGCGTTTTTTTATAGACACATTACAATCAATGAATAAAAAAATGATGCGATATTCAATCAAAGCAGTATTTGCCGCTACTACTATTATTGCGATTGGTATCTGGGCAGCCATCTGGTTTCTTTCTCCAACCATTTACACGGCAACTCTTCTCAATAGAACTAGCCTTCGAACTGACGCGCCACAAAGAATAGTAGGCGAAGCATACGGCGAAGTTTACAGTAGAATGCGACTACGACACTTCACAGATGCAAAGGGCCAAGTGACTTTCGAAGATGGAACTTCAAGGGATACGACATACAACGAAAGTGTCTCAGTACTCGGCGAAGTAACGAACGGTGTAATGAATTTTGATGATCCAGATGGCAATAAAGTTACATTCAAGTGGATCACCGAGCCCAAGATTGGAACATTGCTAACATGGGAATATGAAGGCAAAGATCCACAAGATGTATCTGTGGCAATCCAAAAAGCTCTCGCTGCCCAAGGCGTTGCCATCAAGTAACGCCAGTTTAGGTAGGATGGATGGTCTACTTCGATAAATCCTGCAAGCGATTGTAACGTCCACAACCAATCCATTCAATCGAAACACAAACGGATTGCCGCCATCCATCTGATTGTGTGGTGTCAATCACGATCGGCCAAAGCATCTGCAAAATCAACGATGCTCTACGCAAAGAAATCGTAGCTGTTTCGATGCGTGAAACGTCGTTGATGCAAGCTGGATAGACAGCTAACTTAATCGAGGTGCCCAGATGCTTCCGCATTTCCACCAGTGAACGGGTTTCTGATTATTTTAGTAGTTATCAGTGCGTCTGTCTTGAGCAGACTATCAACTTGCCCTGCTATCCAGCTCGAAAAAAAATCAGAGAGCGTCAAATCCTGTTCATATAGTTTGAAGTTCATTAATAGATTCACTTGCCCATTTTCGCAGTTGACACACGAAAACATTGCGTTTCCCCATTCACAAAATGGTAACATCGATTTAGGCCAAGATTCACCTACTAAGTTTTTATCCTTTTGAATCTGATAATATGTTGATCTCAAGTCACCAAAGTCGGATTGATAACCTTCTTCACCAACTCCAACTAAACCGTATCCAGGCCCAAATCCACCATTGCCTATTTTTGTAAGACAATTTCGGAGCAAAATTGGTATTTTGATTCCCAATTCATCTTCAACGGCACCAACATTTTCAGATGTCGTACATTTTATCTGTTTTTTGGATTTAACAAAATTTTGAATTTTATGAATCATTTATTACCTCCTTAATCCACTACTTCAAACAATTCTCTATCGGAATTGATCATCACTTCACCGGTATCTTAGAATCGATCTTTATGTGTGACGGAGAATCTTTTTGTACATCTCGTAGTAAACGACGAACTCATAATAGCACCAAAAGCAAATGCAGTATATTACGCAATGATTGGTTGAATCACCTTGCCGGCGACATCGGTTAGCCGGAAATCTCGGCCGCTGTAGCGGTAGGTTAGATCGGTGTGGTTTAATCCAAGCATGTGTAATATGGTTGCGTGAATATCATTCACACTGGCGCGATTGACTGCGGCTTTGTGACCAATTTCATCGGTTTCTCCATAGGAGACTCCTCCTTTGGTTCCGCCGCCTGCAAACCAATAAGTAAACGCGTGTGGGTTATGGTCACGGCCAGGCTTTGCACTTTTTTGTGCGACTGGTAATCGGCCAAATTCACCGCCCCAAATCACTAAGGTTTCGTCGAGTAAACCACGTTGATCCAGATCGGCCAGAAGTCCGGCAACAGGCTGATCGGTTTCGCCTGCAAACTGACGATGATTTCCTTCGATATCGTTATGACCATCCCAGCTACGTTGGTTTTCCATGCCGCCAGAATATATTTGTATAAACCGAACACCACGCTCGACCATTCGCCGGGCCGTTAAACATTGTTTGGCAACATGCGTACATTGTTTATTATCAACGCCATAAAGCTGTTGAATATGCACAGGCTCTGACTCAATATCGAGTGCATCTGGTGCCGCCGTTTGCATGCGATACGCCAATTCAAATGATTCGATGCGCGCTTCCAAATCTCTTTCGGTGGGATTGTTTTGCAGATTCACCTTATTTAACTGGGCTAGTAGATCAATTTGTGCCCTTTGTTGATCAGTGGTCATGTGTGCTGGTCGAATTAAGTTATCAATCGGCGCACCATTGGGCCTGAAATAGGTTCCTTGATAAACGCTCGGCAAGAAACCGGCTCCCCAGTTTGACGCATGTCCCTTGGGCAATCCGCGATTCAATGGATCAGACATCACCACGAACGCTGGCAAGCTGCTGTTTTCGGTTCCTAGTCCATAAGTGACCCAAGACCCTACGCAGGGAAAACCCATTCTGGTGACGCCAGTGTTCATCATGAACAACGCCGGGCTGTGGTTGTTTGATTTGGTATAGCCAGAATGAACGAACGCCATTTTGTCGACATGCTTTGACAAGTGAGGAAAAATCTCACTCACATGTTTTCCGCATTCACCATGTTGTTCAAACTTAAACGGCGACTTCATCAATGGTCCAACGGATCCAGGAAAGAAGCCGGTCTTCTTATCAAAACCTTCCAGCGGTTTGCCATCGTATTTTGCCAACGCTGGTTTATAGTCCCAGGTGTCAACATGGCTAGGTCCACCATTGATAAAGATCCAAATCACATTTTTGGCTTTCGCCGGAAAATGTGAAGGCTTTGCTGCCAGTGGATTGGCCGAAGTATCTGCCGCCGAAGCCTGTTGATCTTGCAGCAAACTGGCCAAGGCAATCGATCCTAATCCACCGCCACATTGCCGGAGCAATTGTCTTCGAGTAATTGAAGTATTTAAAGTCATAACAAAAATTATCCTATAAGCAGATCATGAAACAATAACATCTCACAACCTGCTTGGATTGAATTAGCGGAGATAAATGAAATCGTTGAGTCCAAATAGCACTTGGCAAAAATCGCCCATGGCCAGTTGTTTAGCATTCTTAATTTTATCCGTTTGATACGACTCTGCTTGAGAAGTAACGAACGCAACGGCCCAACTGGTTTCTTGTTTTGAAGGCTGTCTGCCTGTGACTCGCAAATAACCTGCTTTGATCTGTTCTTCTAGTTGATCCGATTTTTGAGTGACGAGCGTTGCCAGATATTCAGCCGCAGTACGCACTTGAGGGTTGTTGATAAATGCTAAAGCTTGTGGAGCGATGGTTGTGGCCGATCGTCTGCCGATGCTGCCCAGTGGCTCAGGGCTATCGAACAGTGCCATCATTGGGATTAATTTACTGCGTTTTACCGTGAAGTAGATGCTACGTCTGCGACTATTTTGATCGAGTGTCCCTTTGCCGTACATCGTTGCATCCAACATTCCCGAAGCCGAGAGCATACTATCACGAATGGCTTCGGCTTCTAACCGACGGGGTTGAAAACGCCACAGAGAACGATTGTCGAGGTCGGCCTGATACTTGGACTCATCAAAATTCGACGATTGTCGGTAAGTGGCTGAATTCAGAATATCGCGATGAATGGCCTTTAAGCTCCAACTTTCGCTGATCAACCGGTTGGCCAAATGGTCTAATAAATCAGGGTGCGATGGCGGTGTGCCTTGGCCGCCAAAATCGCTGGGCGTTTCGACTAATCCACGGCCCAGATGGTGATGCCATAAGCGGTTGACCAGTACACGTGCTACCAAGTGCCCTGCACCATGCTCTACATCGACCAACCAATTGGCCATCGCCTGACGCCGGTTTGAAGATTTCCCCGGATTTTCAATCGTATCTAACCAGTGTTGTTGACCATCGGGATGCCGACTTAATACTTGTAACAAACCAGGAGCGGCCACTTCGACTTTTTGGTCAGGGTCACCCCGTTTCAGATAATGGGTCTCGTTTAAGAAATCGCCGCCTTGCGTGTGATGGCGGATCGCTTTGACACCTTCGCTGACCACCATGACTTGCGTGGTTTCTGGTTTGGGTTTTCCTTGCTCAATCTTGGTTAGCTCTTGTTTCAGTTGTCGATATTCTTCATCAATTGCGGAATACCATTTTAGCAACGTCTGTTTTTGAGCAGCGGTCCGTTTGTTTGATTCAATCGTCAATAGCTGGGTGATCTCTGCTCCTGGCCCTTTTTGTTCTAACTCCACTGGTCGCACTGCATTGGTGACGCCAATACGAAATCGGCCGAAGTTATGCCCGGTGTTATTGTTGAACTTCATCACCACACGTAACTTGGTTCCGCCTGCAAAACCAAAATTATTTTCGGTTTCAAACAGTGCAAAATGATCTTCACCGATATGAGGGTCCAGCGCCCAGGCACTTTTTGGATCATCATCAATGGCCTTCCAAGACTCCAGATTAGATCGATCAAAAGTGGCTTTGGCCCGAGTGAACTTGACTGTAACAGGTTCGCCTTTGCCTGAAAGAGGTTCAGCGATTACGGTGAGATTACTGAGTGCAAAGTTCCCATTGCTGGCGCGACCAGGTCCGCCTTTGGGAAGTGATTTATCGGCCAGTGTTTCAATCCGAATTGCACTAATGGATTGAACCGTTGTATTTGCGGTGACGGTGTAGGTATCTTTACTAGGATTTGTTCCGCTTGCGAGAATCGATCCTTCGGCCAGCTTTTTTAAGGTGGCACCACCAGAAGATTGGAAGTCTTCGATATCAGCATCGCTCCAACCAGTTGCTGGTGGTTTTCCATTCAAACTGGCTTCCCATTTTGCAAATGCCGCAGTAAGTTGATTCTTCTCATATTGCTGAATCTTTTGAACTTGAGCAGCTTGTTTTACTTCGTATTTTCGCAGTTCTTCAAGATCAATATTTTTGATTGTCACATCGACATTGGCACGCACAGCTTTGGTGAAAGTTGACACCATGCGGTAGTAATCGGCCTGGGGAATAGGGTCAAATTTATGATCATGACACCGCGCACATCCAATCGTTAGGCCAAGAAATCCGGTGCCGATGGTCGCCACCATATCGTCTAGAGCATCGTAGCGAACACGTTCCACTTCGTTTGCTGTTATTTGGGTTGGGTAAACACCTGCCCCTAAGAACCCAGTAGCCATCATGGCCAATGGCTCATTGGGTGCAATCTCATCGCCAGCAATTTGCCAGCGAACAAACTGATTGTAAGGCATGTCTTGGTTCAGTGCTTTGATGACAAAGTCTCGATAGTGAAACGCAAAGGGTCGGTCGTAGTCGTGTTCAAATCCATGGCTTTCAGCAAATCTGGCTACATCTAACCAGTGGCGAGCCCAGCGTTCCCCATACCGCGGGTCAGCCAGCAAGCGGTCAACTAACTGCTGGTACTTATCAGATTCCGTGCTCTCAACATATTGTTTGATATCAAGTGGAGCAGGCGGAACTCCAAGCAAGTCCAAATAAAGGCGTCGGATTAAAACTCCATCATCCGCAATTGGATTGAGACTTGTCCCCTTAACCTTTTGTTGGGCTTGCACAAATGAATCAACGGTCGCCGAGGATTTAAAAGGTTTGAGAGGTTGAAATGCCCAGTATTGTGTTGCGTTTTCAGGGACTTCTGTTTTTGTCCAATCGATTTGTGGAGAGGTATCGTCTAGAAGCGGTTTGTCGTATGGAGCTTCTAAATCGATCCATTTGGCAACCGCTGCAATCTGTTTGTCTGATAATTTGGCCGCATCGAGTGGCATTTCTGGTTCTATTTTATGATCCAATAATTTCAGCACGAAGCTTTCTTTTGATTTACCCGGCACAAAACCTGGTTCGCCAGATTCTCCCCCTTTCAAGAAACCAGCCCGAGTTGCTAGATTCAATTCCGCTTCAATATCTTCACCACCGTGGCAGTTTAAACAATGCTGCTTCAGGATGCCACGAACCTGTTGTTTAAACAACTCAGTTCCTTCGGCGATGCGTTTTACATGCAAAGCGTCTGGAGTCTGTTGTGCAAGTGCAACATTGCAAACGGAAAGGAGTACGAAGAGAATGAAATGTAAGTTAGATATCTTTTTCAAGGGGATACTCGAATGTATGATAAGTGAGGATGATAGGCGTGAATTTTTATTATAACGCAACTAGGTACGGTAATGCGAGTGG
This sequence comes from Blastopirellula sp., assembly GCA_002733575.1. Classification (GTDB taxonomy): domain Bacteria; phylum Planctomycetota; class Planctomycetia; order Pirellulales; family Pirellulaceae. The sequence goes on from NVWB01000021.1 coordinate 47,920, forward strand.
AATTCACAACTTCGTGAATCTATAAAATTACCTTTAACGGATACAATCCACATAAATGTGTGGATTGAGAATCGTTTATAATAACCACCGAAAGTCCCTGGGTTAGTACAAAGTTGATTTCCCAGACGGCTCAAAGGCCCTCGCCCCTACTGGATGCGAGGGAGTAAACACTCCTGCAATTGCAACAATTACAGATGGTAAGGTTTCTGCTATAAGCTCAGGCAATTAATATGAGAGATTCGATTCGGATGGTCACATAGGTTGGGACCGCCATCGACGTCCACTCGCGGAGGGCATTTCCCCGCCCATTCTACGCAACAATTCGCTTCGAGAATTTCATGACGGACAGCAGCGTTGTCGGTCATGCACTTCGACGGGCTTTTCGCTTACGCCACCAGCGTTTTGCAAAGTATCGCATGATCAATATTGGCAGTGCAAGAGCGACGATCCACGGTGTCGCTGCGATAACAACAACCAATAGATTCTCTGCCGTTCGGCGCAGCGATGTGAGCGAGCTTGTCAACGTGGAAGAGATCCGTGACAACAGCGTGGGTGGCTTGGGCGGTTCATATTCTTTTTCTTCACGGCAACTAATCGTGATCGTGGCTAGGCTGGTTCGGTCTTTCAGGAAGCGCAAACGACCTTCCATCATTTCTATCCCTTCGCGAACGCGTGCGAGTTCACGTTCAATCTCCAACACTTCCGATAACTTCCCAGTGTGTTCTTCCAACATCGTCAGTATTCGAGATTCCAGTCGCTTTTTATTTTCAATCCGAGCTTCCAGGTCGATATACTCCTCGGTCACGTCTTGCGCGTTTTCACTACGCGACTCCGTGAAGCCAAGCGAATTAACGCCGCTCAAAAAGTCGTTGTATTGATCGACTGGAATTCGGACAATCCAGCGACCAGATTGGTTGTCTTGATACCGTCGGTCCGTATCGGAATTGGCCACGAATCCGCCGTGTTTGTGGATCAACTTTGGTAGCTCGGTCTCAAACGTATGGTAGTCGTCAACGACCAATCCGATCGTGGAGGTGTAAACGATCTTTCTCGCGGATTTGACCGGCGTAGAGGCGGCGAGCGAATCTAATCCCGTTTGCTCGGTTGGACTGTCACTCTCGGCTGAATTCTCAGACGATTCATAAGCAGCGTCGTAGTTCTCGCTACCGCCGCAGCCTCCAACGCAAATTGAAAACACGACGCACAGAATTGCGAGCCTTCTGCGTTTGACGATGTGTTGAGGCATGATATTCCGTTGGATGGTTAGAAGGTCAAATAGTGCATCGAACACATCGCGATCTCCCGCTGTACCGCATTTTGAATGTACGAATGGCTCGACGCTTTGTATTAACTGGGATTTCCCATTTGGAATTACCTAAAACCGCTCCAGGCTCGGAATGTCATCTATTATAACAGCATGTGTCCCCCCCCTGTGTCTAGCGCATCAGAATTTTTCCATTTTTTTTACTACCGGTCCCAATTCCTGGCCTCCCACCACCCTAACACAAGATTTTTAAGCTTTTTGGCCGGGTTGCGTGCCTGTTGTGCGCAGACCTTTCCTCTTGCAGCCACTTTTTGGGCCTCCTTCGTGCTGGTGCGTTTCAGCCTCCATTGATGGCTGGTGGTGGCAGCGCGAGCCGTTCAATGTGCTCGAGGATTGATGCGAACAACTTCCGTGTCACAGCCACTTCAGTAAGTTGGAACGTCACGTATTTTGCATGTCGGGTAACCTTCGCCCCGATCTTCACCAGCTTCTCTCGAAGGGTTGTCAGCGATCAGTGCTTCACCTCATGAGGCAGTGCTAGCCGCCGCAGGAAGTTGGCCAGATTGTAAGCCAAAGCAAAGAGTTGCAGCCGCGTCTGGTTGTCCTTAAACGTACGGCAAGAGAGCTTCGTCCATCTCACGGCATTCTTTCCTTCTTTGATCCACTGCTCGGCTGAGCCGCGACCATTGTAGAACTTCACCACGTTTTTCGAGTGTTTGTTTAGGTTAGTCACGATGAAACCAACTCGTGGGAACAACTCGCCCGCGTGCCATTCGATCTTGGCGACCACGCGCCGCGCTCGCTGCCATGATTTTGCTTGATATTGAAAGCGGTGATAAAAGACCTTGGGCTTGTGGGATGGACGACCCACGGGGCGAGTGAGAAGATGCTCAATTTCTCGCTCCAGAACAGCGTTCGCCTTGAGGCGAATCACGTAGCGGTAGCCTTCTTTCTCAAGCAGACGGTACAAGGCTGGATTGGCAAAAGCCGCATCGCCACGAAAGAACTTGGGGATGCTCAAGTGCCGATACCGCTCAATCACCGACAACGTGTCGCATGGCAGGATCGACCGCTAGCCGCTCGGCATCATTCACGTCTTCATAGCCTGCTCGCCGACTGTAGATCGACTGCCGCAGCATTGGCACAAGACCATGTTGTTTATTCGTGCCCAGGCGTAAATCGCTTAGCACTTCTGCACCCATTACCGTGAGACTGAGCAGTTCGTCAAGTTCCCGATACACCAACAGCCCGGCGTCGGTTGTGATTTGGCTACCCAGAAACTTGAGCTTCACGCGACGGTCGAAACTGAGCCGCAAATCCTCGTTTTTGGCTTCACCCATTGGGTTTCCCTCTCACTTTGGCATGAAACGCGTCAAATCCCTTGTTATTAAAGGGTTGGCGCAAATTCCATGCCAAAACGTATCGGGTCAAATGGAAAATGCGGGTTTAAGAAAACTTGTTGTACTTACTTGCCAGTGGCTTGGCCAAAAACTCTACTATTGTGTAAATCGATTCACTGCATTTGCTAAACAATATTTTCTAATGACATTCTATCTGGAATACCCATGAATAATATCACCGCTAAACGACCTACTTTTGTTACGCATCTCGAATGTGGTCTCGAAGGCGATTCTTATCCGGCCGATCAGTTGCACGGGTTATCCAAAGCAGGTAAGCCGCTTGTTGTTCGGTATGATCTTCCAGCGATCAAAGCCGCCGTAACCAAAGAAGAACTGGCCAGTCGCCCGGCCGACATGTGGCGATATCGAGAGTTCTTGCCGGTGCGTCAAGCCACAAATATCGTTAGCCTGGGCGAAACAGTGACTCCTTTGATTCCAGTGCCAAAATTACAAGCAGGCACAGGCCAACTATGGGTCAAAGATGAAGGACGCCTCCCGACCGGATCGTTCAAGGCCCGAGGAATTTGCATGGCGATTTCAATGGCCAAAGAACTGGGCGTCACCAAAGTGGCCATGCCGACCAACGGCAATGCAGGCGCAGCACTCGCCGCGTATGCCACACGTGGTGGTATCGAATCTTACGTCTTTTGCCCAGATGATACGCCAGAAATCAATGTGCGTGAGATCGCCGCCCAAGGTGCGAAGGTCTGGAAAGTAAACGGATTGATCAATGACTGTGGACGTATTGTGGGCGAGGGAAAAGAAGCGATGAACTGGTTCGACATCTCAACGCTCAAAGAGCCTTATCGAATTGAAGGCAAAAAGACGATGGGGCTGGAACTAGCCGATCAATTCGATTGGAAACTACCCGACGTAATTATGTATCCTACCGGAGGCGGAACCGGTTTGATCGGCATGTGGAAGGCATTTCAGGAATTAAAAGAAATCGGCTGGATCACCGATCCTTTGCCACGCATGGTGGCCGTTCAAGCAACAGGCTGTGCCCCAATTGTCAAAGCTTACGATGCAGGCGAAGAACATGCTCCACTGTGGGAAAACGCACATACCGTGGCATCCGGCATTCGAGTTCCAGCGGCCATCGGAGATTTTCTGATCTTACGGGCGGTACGAGCCAGCGGCGGGTTTGCAACCGCAGTCACCGATGATGCGATACTGGCTGCCCAACAGGAAGCGGCAACTAGTGAAGGAGTTTTACTCTGCCCCGAAGGTGCAGCCACTTTGGCCGCGTATCAACAGGAATTAACAAGTGGCCGAATCAACGCCAACGAATCGGTCGTACTTTTCAACTGCGCCACAGGCTTAAAATACCCGATGCCCGAGGTAACGCAAACGCTTGATTGCACGCAACCGGTTGATTATTCAAGGCTGTAAAATGGAACAGTCAGTTTTAGTTAGTTCTATATCTATAATGATATTTGGACTCAGGTTTAGGTGCAACGAGTGTCTTGAGGTACGAGATGATATAGCCACGGTCTTCTGCTGGAAGCCCTAAATAATCTTCTCTTGAAAACCTGCCTTGACCTCCATGTAGCATGATTGCTTGATGGAGATTCGCAGCACGACCATCGTGCATATATGGCGCTGAACTAGCGACTCCCCATAAGGGCGGAGTTCGCCATTCGTCAAAAATGTTGGAAGGTATATCGACTGTGAATGCTTGAAACGAACCACCAAATGAACCACCGATAAATTGCCTTCCAGTGATCTTCGTCCCCGGATTGGCCGGTGAAGGATCAGATAGATCGGGCCCCATGTCATGCAAAAGCAAGTCGCTGTAAATCCCTTTAGCGGTACCTAGATTTTCCACATGGCATTTGTTGCATCCGATTGTGTTGAGGAGATTTCTTCCATAATTAAGAAAGTTCGCCTCATCATCATTTCTGGGTTCAGTTTTGATTGGCAGTGGGAGATTGGCCACAAATTCCACTAGTTCATCACATTGCTGGTAATCTAGATCGACTCCAGGTGATTTGTACTCTGGCTTTTGTGGGTTGGTTGCTTGTTCATGCTTTTCGGATTGTAAACCTAGTTCATTTGCACAAGCGGCCAGAACAAATTCTTTCAGGCTTGTTGTTTGTCCTCTCCAACCAAATCGACCTACACCACCTGCTGTTTGCGGGACTCGGCCAGCAGTCGCAGAATGAATTTTTGCCTGTCTTTTCGCTTGCTCTTTGATTATGGAATCAGGTATCTTATCGATTAAACCCGCCCCAAATAGAGCGGGCGTATTTCGTTGGCTGAGGACGAGTGTTACTCCTTGTTTCTTAGGCAAGACATAAACCTGATGCCCCTCACGTTTTCTATTGATGGCTCGCATCATACGCAGCTTTCGAGCCTCGGTCAGTTCCTCGGGAACGTCAATTCCTTGCTGCTTTAATCGCCAATCTAAATAGGTTTCGTCTTCGCCGATCTTATGCAACACAAGCGTTGTGCCAATTTGGCCTCCCGGTTTCCGGAAACCAGCATGAATCAATGGCAGTGTAGCAGTGACTTTATCCTGTTTTGATTGTTTAACCTGAGGCATTCTCGCACTAAGCAACTCAACATTATATTCATTTGGACCAGCCCCGCCGATATTGCCTTGAAAATGACATTCAACACAAGAAGAAGCATTTCGCATGGGGCCCAATCCATCGCCTTTAGGGCTCAAAGGGTCATTAGGAACCCACTTGTGCATAAATAGCTTGCCGCCATTGATAATCCCATCTTGCGCATAGAGAGCATTGCCACTAAGCAGTATTGCCAATAGGCCGGTGACGATAAGTAAACGTAGTAAAATATGTGCCCGTAACATTTCACAATCCTTCAAGTGAAAAAGTGAGAGCCCTCTAGTCAAATCAACCAATCTATTGGTTGATTGCACCCTGCCATCCTAACCACCTGCCATGAGGTGTGCAAGGAAATGTCCGGAAAATAAAAATACTTGCGTACGAACTAAAACATTTCTATGCTTAATTCATATTCATTTTTGCAAAGATACTTCAAGTAAGAGCCAAGGCAACAATCTCATGATTTCACGACGTCAATTTTTACAAACCACTGCGATTACTTTGTCTGCCGGGTCAGTGCTTGCTTCAGATGCCTCCAATGAACCTAGTCTCATTAAATCAATTTCAACGGAAGTGGTCCGCAGCAATCGTGATGGAACAGGAACCACTTGGTTTCATCCTCGGGCTTGCATGGTGCCAGGTGCAAAGGGTCAGCCAGAAACTGCGTTGATGACATTGCAATCGATTGGTGGGTCCGATTATTTTGGGCCCGTTCACTTTTCTGAATCGCACGACATCGGTAAGTCGTGGAGCAAACCGACAGAAATCCCGGCGCTCGCTTGGCACGAGATGCCCAAGCACGAAGGTCTCAAGGCAGGTGTCTGTGATGTTGTGCCACAGTACCATCCTCAAACGGGAACCGTCTTGGCACTAGGGCACGTGGTATTTTATCGAGGAGCCAAGTTCTCGCGTGGAGATCAATTGGCCCGTTACCCCGTATACAGTGTCCGCCGTGCCGATGGCACGTGGTCTACACGCCGTATTCTCGAATGGGATGATCCTCGTGGTTCTTTCATTTACACCAACAACTGTGGTCAACGGATAAATTTACCGAACGGCGACATTGCCATGTCGTTCACTTTTGGAGACCAAGCCAATTTCCGTAAAGTTGCCGGAGTGATTTGCTCCTTTGATGGTGAGCATCTAAAGATCAAGGAAGTAGGGAAACCGCTTGAACTGATGCATAAACGTGGGTTATTAGAGCCTTCGGTGACCCAATATCAAGATCGTTTTTACATGACGATCCGCGCTGAAGATGATCATGGATACAATAGTGTAAGCAAAGATGGATTAAACTGGGAACCAAAGAAAGCTTGGGCCTGGGATAACGGTGAACCACTTTCAATGTCGACCACGCAGCAACACTGGATGACACACAGCAATGGATTATTTTTGGTCTACACACGCAAAGATGTATCCAACACGAATGTCATCCGTTGGCGAGCACCACTTTGGATTGCTCAAGTTGACCCTGTAAAACGCTGTTTAATTCGTAAGACAGAACGCATCGTGCTTCCACTTATTGGCGATGGAGTCAACGATGCCAAAAATGTTGCGTTGATGGGCAACTTTCATGTCACGAATGTGAACGCTCATGAATCTTGGGTAACCGCTGGAGAATGGATTCCGAACCAAAAAGCACGTGGTGATTTGCGATTAGCCAGAATCAAGTGGGCTCAGCCTAATTTGCTTGCTTCTGATTAGTTCCCTATTGAATATCGCGGTCCTGAATTTCGTCGGTGTCACCCTGTCGGGTCTTGGCATTTGACCGCTGGTCATATTCCCCCAAAACCCCCTCTGATGCGATTGATTTGACCAGGAGTCAAGTTTTTGAGAAAGCTTTCGTTGGTTGATTGGTGGTTGGTCGGTTTTTTGTGTTGTCGTAACTGCCGGTCTCAAACGACTTAGGGTAAGTGAAATCATTAGCAGAAACAGATTTGACCAAAATCAAATATCGGTCAAATATTTGACCGCAGTCAAATCGGCAATTCACACGTTTTGAATTGGACAAAAAATCCAACTTTTCACCTCTCTTGCCTAGTTGATAGGTTTGAAATTTGCCTGGTAACCAAAGGTTACTTTTTCAGAAAAACCCCTCTGTAGAATAAAAGTAGGCCAAAGGTTACCAATTTTGATCAGTCCAAATAACAGGTACGCTCGAAAACCCGATTTCTTGCGTTGTTGTAAGTGAAGATATCACACGACTTACGACGAATGAATTTCTTGCGGATCACAATACCGGGCAAAAGGTGACATTGGCTACCATGGTAACCCTTGGTTACTTTTGATTTCGCACATTTCCAACCAGTGATTAATCCGACCTTTCCCCCCAT
>NVWB01000137.1 GCA_002733575.1 Blastopirellula sp.
AGAGGCTGAATGCATCGGCGCGAGCGTGGCGGTATGAGGTTGCGGTGAGTTGATAGCGGCGTGGGCGAAAAATCAGGTTGATCTGGTCATGTGCGGACAGAAACCTCTGTGCTTGCCGGTGGGATTTGAACCGGCCAAATATCTTCTCTCGTTTGCGGGTCGGCCTGTGCGACACTTCGATCACGTTGTTTAGGCCTTTGTGGGCGCGGTGCTCCGCGTCCGGTGCCAGTGTCTTAATCGATTTGCCACTCTCATTGAATGCAAGCATTCAACTGTCGTGCAATGTATAGCTGCCCAATTTGTCGGTGATCACGACCCTCGGCTCGCCAAATTGGGCGATCAATCTTTGGAAAAAGCGCTTTGCTGCTTTGGCATTACGACGTGTTTGCACCAGAATGTCTAGCACGTCGCCATCCGCGTCGATCGCATGCCACAGCCAGTACTTCTTGCCACGGATCGCGATCACGACTTCGTCCATGTGCCACTTGTCGTTCGGCCGTGGACGATCCCGACGAATGCAGTTTGCGAAATGCCGACCGAAGCGATTGACCCAGAGACGGATCGCTTCACGGCTGACAGTGATCCCGCGTTCTGCCAAAAGGTCTTGGACATCGGCGGTGCTCAAATTGAAACGGTGATACACCCAAACGGTGTATGATATGATCGCTCGCGGAAAACGGAAGCCCTTGATRTGGGGCAAGACTGCAAAATTATTCATCACATTCGACTACAAGATGATGCAGGCTAAAACAACTTGGCAATACCKNTTRAAGCGGATGCCCAATACCGTAATCCAAACAGATGAATGCCCGTTGTCCGTAAAGTTCGATTTTGCTCGGGAAGGAAAGATAACCAAAAGCGAAGTCGATCCTGAGGTAGCCTAAGTGGAATTTCACCCTCCTGTTCCCGCCAAACAGCAATTGGCGGACGTCCCAAGCTGCTATGTATTGTTTGATGGTAGAAACCCACGATATCGAGCGCGATATAGCGCTCAAGCTCCCGCAGCGTTAGAGCAGAATGCCGTTTTGAATCGTATTCGCCCAAGTCTTGTTCATTGCTGAAGGTGGTACCGGGTAGGAGGTGTAGTTTACCCATCTGGGTTCCGATCAGGCGCTCTATGTGGCCTCCGTAGTGTGGTTTTCCTGGTGGGCGCCACTTTATGCTCATACCAGCATCCTGGCACCCTCTTATAAACGCCCGGCTTCGAAAATCTGCTCCATTGTCTACGTGTATTAAGTCCGGCAAACCAGCCACAGGCCAAGGTTCTTTTATCCCGCGCTCTCTCAGCCACGCCGTTTTGTCGAAGACGGAATGAAGAAGACAAATGCTGGTTGATAAACGAGACGGAGCTTCCATTGTCAAATAAAAACCTGTGATCATTCGGCTGCACACGTCCATTGCCAGCGTTAACCATGGGCGGCCGATTGGTTGCCGAGTTTCTTCATCAACAACAAAGATATCTGCTTTGGTATGGTCAATTTGCACGACTTCCAATGGGCGAGAGATATTATATGTCCCAGGAACAGCAGTTGTTGATTTTACAATATTCATTTCGCCACGTCGTTTGGCTCGTTTTTTAATGTCGATATCTTCGACACGGGCTAGAACGGTCCGGCGATGAGGCGGTTTAATGCCTGAAGAATATAGAATAACGAACTAAAAATCAAAACCTGTGAACACTCCGAAGGCAGAGGTCGCGCGTTCGAATCGCGCCGGGTGCACCAATTTAATCAGAAATATCAATTAGTTACGAGAATTCATATTCTTCACAACAGTCCACAACATGTGCGCGGAAGCAATACGGAAGCGGATAAAATCCAAATAAGGGCATTGTAGGAAACGAAAAGTGACTGCAATCGACAACAAACCGGACAAACACTCTTTTGTAATTCCGGCCCATTGCCGGCCTTCGACTTATATCGATTTTATTTTGCGTATTCGCCGAAGCGGTCATTCGCGGTCAGTAGTTTTAGATGGTGCAGTTTGGTGCTGAATCCGTCAATCATGGCCCTGAGCTGACCTTTGCCCTTTTTCGTGGAGGTCGTCGGAGCGGATCAGAGTGCCAACTCTGGGAACCTTTCCTAATGACTGGTTTCGGCGGCTTTGCAGCCACGTCGAAAACCGGCAATATGGAAAGTTAGAGTTGAAAATACCTGACCTTCGTTCTGCGCAAACAAGACCACCCAAGCAGTTTGATATAGGCCTTGAGAGTTAATCCAGTTCCGCATCACCATTCTATCTAGTGTCGGAAAAAAACGGCACGCCTAGCCCTTCGGGGCGGGCATTGCGGTAGCCAGTGATTTTTACCCAAACGGGAAACACCATGAAGGCTAGCGTTACAAGGTATGGCAGAGCCGATAGGAATGCAGAGGGAACGTTCCAACCCCAAGTTTGCGCCGAAAACCCAACGGCTACAATGAGACCAAACATAAAGGCAGAAACCGTAACCCGGATCGGTCGGTAGGCTGCAAAGATGACCATAGCAATCGCGATCCAACCTCTTCCAGCGGTGATGCCTTCTGACCAAGACGGCACAAAGACTAGGGTGAGATACGCCCCTGAAAGAGCGGCCATAGTGCAACCAAAGACCACACAAGCCATGCGGAGCGGGACCACTGAAATACCAGTCGCGTCTGCCGCGTTAGGGTTCTCGCCAACTGCCAGAATGCTCAAACCAAACCGAGTATGGAAAAGAACATAGTTCAGGACAAATGGAAGTATAAAAAATGTTACATAAACCGGCAGCGGATGGTTGAACAACGCATTTCCCAAAAAAGGGATGTCGCTCAGGCCCGGTATCGGAAATTTTTCAAACGACACTTCTGCAGGTTTGCCTGCATAAGCCGTGCCGATCCATGCGGCGAGGCCTGTTCCAAGAAAAGCAAAGGCCAGACCGCTGACGACTTGGTTGACCCGCCACAGAATAATTGTGGCGGCAAAGAATAACCCCATAGCTGCCCCTGATGCGGCAGCGGCGAGGACGGCCGCAAACAGGCTTCCTGTTGCCAAAACTGTGGCAATCGCGGTGATCCCGCCTATCGCCATGAAGCCTTCGATCCCGAGATTAAAAACCCCAGACCTCTGCGAGATAGTTTCCCCCAGCCCGGCTAGCGCAAGCACCCCCCCAGCTAGAAAAGCAGAAGCGACCACACCTGATAAAACTGTAAAGATGTCCATGTCTACTTCCTAGGCTTTCGTCGCAATGCGTTTAAGGGAGTAACCGGCAGCAACCTGCGCAATGCCGACGGACAGCAACAGCCACCCCGTCAATGCGACCACGGCATTAAGCGATAATCCCTGTGTTTCGAATATAATTCCGGCATTGAGTAGGATCGCCATCAAAACTGCTGCAACAATAATGCCCAAATATGACCCCGCCGCGAGTGCCGCAATGACGATGCCCAGATAGCCGAAATCACTGGATATCCCGACCTGAAGGCGGCTGACTGTACCGCTGACCTCGAGCATACCGGCAACGCCCGCGATGGCCCCGGACAGAAGCATTGTTGTCATAATCCGGCGTGCTGCAGGAATTCCCGCATAATTGGCCGAGGTTGAGTTGGCCCCGACATAGGTCGTCTCATAACCCCAGACGGTTTTGTTGAAGAGCACCCAGCATAGCCCGAAAATGATTAACACGATAAAGATGCCAATGTTCCAGATTCCAAACCACTCCGGAAGAGCATATTGGATTTTGTAGGACGAAGCGGTGATTATTTCGCGCGGGTCGCGCCAAGGTCCCGATGCGAAGTACCCAACCCACAAAATTGCTATAAAGTTCATCAACAAAGTCGTTATAATCTCGTCTACATTGGCGCGGGCCTTGGCATAGGCTGGCAAGGCGATCCAAAGTGCACCGGCCACACCGCCCGCCAAAAACATCAGCAACAGCACCAATACGGGCGGTCCGGAGACGTATATCCCGATACCCGCAGCGGCCCACGCTCCCATATAGAACTGCCCCTCACCACCGATATTCCACAGGTTCACGCGCATTGCGATCATTGCGGCAAGACCAGTCATCAAAAGGGGCGTGACAAGTGTGCCTAAATCCTGCAGGCCAAATGAAGTGCCTAAGGTATAACCAAGCGCATTAGCACCCATTGAAATCGGTGCGTAGCCCAACACGGCCAAGACAATAACTGCGAAGAACAGCCCTAAAACAGCTGCCGCAATGCGAAACAACAGTCCCCGCGCTCTGGAAACGTGTTTTATTTTTTCCAAGCGCCAGCGTCTAGACATGATCTGTCTCTGTTTCCAGGGCCTCACCACCCATCATTAGGCCAATCTTTTCCAAAGTTGCATTCTCTACATCCAAAACACCCATAATTTGTCCATGGTACAGAACTGCAATTCGGTCGGACAATTCCAATAATTCGTCCAATTCCTCTGAAATCAAAACAACAGCGGCGCCAGCATCCCGACGTTCAATAATCATGGCGCGCAACCGTTCAACCGCCCCCACATCAAGCCCCCGCATCGGATATACGGCAACTAACAGTTTTTCCGAAATCTCGCACTCCCGTTTTGCGATCAATTTTTGCTGGTTGCCTCCTGACAGATTGCGCAAGGGAGTGTGTACATCCGGTGTGCTGACTTCAGCTTCGGCCACCATGATCTCTGCCTTGTTGATCGCTGCACTGTCCTTGAACCAAATACCTTGTGATATGGGTGGGTTTTTGTACTCCCGCAGGACTGCATTTGACGACACAGGCAAATCACCCGCAAATCCACTTTTCAACCGATCTTCGGGAATGTGGCCAACCCCAAGCTTTGCAATGGCGTCAGCGCGCAGATTGTTGATGGCAGTACCGTCAATCGTGATATTGCCATCTGAGCAAGGCGCAACGCCAGTGATAACCTCTGATAACGTTCGCTGTCCATTTCCAGCGACCCCGGCAATCCCCAATATCTCTGACGACTTTATCGAAAGATTGATGGTGTCTAACGCAGTGGCCCCAGTGGAATAGGTCGCTGACACATTCTCCATTTTCAAAATTTCGCTCTGATCTGCGGTATCAGGCGTATGTCGATCCATGCGTTCAAATATGACATCACGGCCAACCATGTGATTGGCCAATTGCCGGGTGGTCATGCCGGCAGTGTCTTGCGTTAAGACGACTTTTCCGCGCCTCAAGATTGATATCCGATCAGAAATCTCCAGCACTTCATCCAGCTTGTGGCTGATGAATATGATAGTTGAACCGCTTTCTTTCAACGATCGCAGAACTTTGAACAAGTTTTGCGTTTCTGATGGGGTCAACACTGCTGTGGGTTCGTCAACTATCAGCACTTTTGCACCACGGGCCAACACACGCAATATCTCCACCCGCTGCTGCGCACCGACAGATAAATCGCCAACCCGTGCCTCGGGTGTCACGTCCAAACCAAAATCCCGCGAAATATTTCTGGTGTTCTCGACCAAATATTCGGTCGATATCCACCGGGGCGTTTTTTCCCAGCCCATGTGGATGTTCTGCGCTACGGTAAACGCCTTCACCAGTTTAAAATGCTGATGGACCATGCCAATCCCATGGCTGATAGCGTCTGCCGCCATTAGAAATCGGGTCTTTTCGCCGTCTATATAGATGTCGCCGGCATCTTGCTGGTAGATCCCTGTCAACACATTCATCAACGTCGATTTCCCAGCCCCATTCTCGCCCAAGAGCGCGTGAATTTCGCCTTTTTGAAAGTCGATATCGACGTCTTCATTGGCAATAACGCCTGGGAATGTCTTGGTGATGCTGCGCATCGAGACGGCAGTTTTTGCAGAAATCACATGGGCCTCCAACATGCTCGGTGCATAGAAAAAGGAGCCATTTCAGGCCCCTTTACGTGGTGAACTCAGAGATTATGAACTAGCCGTCACACCTTCAAGCAACCAAGGCCAACCGTAGAGGACGTCCTCGCCCAACGTTTCGCCCTTAGCTAATTTCTGGTTGCCTTCATTGTCGGTCATGGGGCCCTTGAACGGCGTCCATCCACCCAGCATTTTTTTACGCACTTCATCAACCTGGGCTGCGATCTCAGCCGGGACGTTTTGCCCCCAGGCATCTCGATCGACGCCTGCGCCCATGCTCAAAAGATCCAACTCTCCGCCGGTCCAGGTCCCTGCGACCCGTTTGTCGACGTTGCTGACATAATAGTCATCCCAGTTCAGCATAACCGAACTGACATAGGACTTGGGTCCATACTTGCGAATGTCGGTGTTCCACATTGCCGCCCAGATGCCCGCTTCTTCTGCAACTTGTAAATAAGCCGCTTCGTCCATGATCCCAAAGAGGAAATCACAATCGGCTCCAACCAGAGCCCGACCAGCCTGACTCGCACCCTGAGGGTCAAACCAGGAGTTAATATAGACGGCCTTTGTTTCGATTGCGGGTTTCACAGACCGTGCACCAAGATGGAACGAATTGATCGACGACTGCACCGCTGGCGTGGGGTAGGATCCGACATAGCCCAATTTATTCGACTTGGTCAGAAGCCCCGCAGCCATACCAATCAGAAAGCTGGGGTCCCAGTGTTTGACATAATATGCCCGCTTGTTTGGCCCAGTATCATTTGCGGCGCATTCGTGAAATGCGATATTTGGGTTGGCATTGATGATTTCATTGGAAAGATCACCATAATCGGAGGTGATAAAGGCCATATCTGCTTTTTGCGCCGCGAACTGGCGGAATGTACGCGAGCCTTTAGCAGAAAAGGGAATGCTCTCCACTTCAAGGTATTTGGCGTTCGGATATTTTTTTTCAACGGCCTGGCGTCCCAAGTGATGGGTGTATGTCCAGCCTTCGTCCGTCTTTGGACCAACATGGCCAAAAGCGATTGTCATATTATCAGGGTCCAAAGGCCCCATATGTCCGTCAGCAAGCGCAAAATGAGGCGCGAGCGCAGCGACACTCGCGGCGGCGGCAGAGCTCTTTAGAATCTGGCGGCGTGAGAAAAACAGACTTGGTTTCATGGAAAATTCTCCCTTGTGGTTTTATTTGTTATATTTGTTCTAATTCAGCGGTGATGCGGTCGATCTCGGGCATCCATTCCGCTCGCCAGCTTTTCTTGGTGCTGTCGTCGACCCAGGCATGGTCAATTGTTGCAAGAACGGACCGTTTTATGTCCTGAGCACTGAAGCCCAACTGGGTAAAAGCAATTTCATACTCGCGGCTTAAGTCGGTCAGAAACATGGGTGGATCGTCGCTGTTAATGCTGACCACAAGCCCAGCCTCGTTCATACGTCGAATAGGATGGTTTGGAGCTGATAGGTCCCTGTAAGGTGTGGTCCCGATCGATGTGGATGGGCAGCAGGTGAACAATATGCCCATCTCTTTGCACCTTGCAACGAGTGCAGGGTCGTCAACGATATTATAGCCATGATCGACCCGCTCAACGTTTAGAACATCAAGAGATGCTTCGATATATTGTGCGGGACCTGCTTCACCTGCATGCGCCGTCAGACGTAGGCCAGCCCGCTTTGCGCGCGCCCAGACATCTGCGAACGGTTCTGGCGGAAATGGCGTTTCGAAGTAGTCGAGCCCAAGCCCAATGATATCGTCACTGTTGTTTTCAAGGATCTGATCTAGATATTCTTCTGCTTTGTCAGGGCCGAGTTCGCGATTTACGCCGGGGATAATCGCACTGTGAATTCCGAAGTCTGACTTGGCATCCGCCATTCCTTTGCGAATGCCTTCAAATTGTCTTGAGAATGGTACACCAGAATGGGCATGAAGGCTCGTGAAAAATTCCATATAACGCGCGCCATTGCTTGAGAGTCTGACTCGAAACTATTCTCATAAAATCAACCCCTTGCCAATCGCCTTGTTACCATCTTGATGTGAGCGATCAGCAGCCAGCTTTCTGCCGAG
>NVWB01000138.1 GCA_002733575.1 Blastopirellula sp.
AGACTAATCCTGATATTAGAGTCATTGTACTCAACATTAAAGCAGCTTGTACAGCAATTACACTAACAGAAGCAAATATGGTGCTATGTCGGCCCCGACGTCGTTTTGAATATGCGTAATTGAGTGGCGAGCAATCTCCAAAACCGACATCGCGGCCACCCAAAATTCGTTTACTTGCCCACGGCAAAACTTCAGTACTTACTACTAGACTCCATTGATCCTCAGATCAATCAAAAAATCATTCACCGCAGCTCTGTCTCGATCTTCTGGCAAAGATGACGACTCAAAAGCTTGATCCAACTTTGCTTCCAACAATTCAAGTTGACCTGCGTGGAAGTTCCAGTCCAAATCTTTGGGAGCGATCTTTTCATTCTTCTTCATCTCAATCAGTTCATCCATAAAGGTCAACTGGAACTCTTGGTTCAACAGCAAGACATTGGCCTCGACTCGACCGGTGTTCAGCAGGTGAATTCCGGTCATCAACACTCGATAGGCATAAAGCACTGCCTTTACTGTTTTCTCTTCCTGTTTCTCAATCAGCTTTCGCTGTGTGCCATAAAAACCACGGTAGTGGTGATAGTGGTGCTTGGTAATACAGCGACCAGCGATTGGTTTCAGCCTGTCTAAAAACGACTGCCCTTGAATCACCAGTGGCGAGAAAACCTGCTCCAATATGTAGCCGTTGTTTTTAACTAGCAACTGAAAATACTTATGCACATCGTGGCTGACCAAATCAACTTCGATGCCTTGATGAATCTTCGATGCTTCAAACGTCTCGCCTGAAACAGTGAGCCCTATCACTTTATCGAGAGGCAATAAGTGTGTACCCCGCAGGTCGACATCGCTATCAATCGAAGGAAATCCATACAAATGGGCACCGCTGACCGTAACAAACAAAGGTGTCAGTTCCAGCGTGTCGATGTAATTCTTCCACAGCGTGTTGTCAATTGTCTTCGTCATTAGTCTGATTTCTGGTTATTCAAATAGGTGGTTGCTGCTTGTGTTCTAGCGTTGATTAAAAAGTTATCAATCGTGGTAAAGTCAGGTTGATCAGGCAGGTTCGTTTGTTCAAAGGCGTTCAAGAACTCTGCTTCCAATTGAAAAGCCCTCTCTCTGATTTGCTGGAAGGTTCGTTCGCCAGCTCGAATTGCCAGCAGTTCCTCTCGATGTTCCGATACATCGACCAAAACTTCTCCTGTTTTCAAAGCATGAATGCCAGACAACAAAAGCCGAATCAAGTGCATTGCATGTTTCACTTTGAACGTGCCACTGTTTTTATAGGCGTTCGTCATTCTGCGGAACTGGCTCAGTACATAGCCAGAGTATGTCTTGTACAAGTGCTTCGATAAAAACGCATCACGGATTGATCGCAAGGCAATCGAGGTCTCTGATTCTTCCAAAACTATCGGGGTCCAAAGTACTTCTAAAAAAGTCGGGTTCGCCTTGAGTGCCAGCTTCACGAATTTCTCAATCTCCCAGAAGACTTCATCTTGCGATCCTTCCAGGAACTCAAGTTGTTCAGGCACTTTATACAAAGACCAATGCAGATTGGCAGGTGGAATAAAAATCCCACGCACATCGTCGTCCGATTCCTCATGCGACAATCCATACGCTTTCGACCCAACCTTGCAGCGGTACACAATGTATTGTGACCAATCTTGTTCGTTGATCTCTAGTTGATGATCAATCTCTTGCCGCCGCAACGTCAGTTCATGATTGTGGGCCTCAACAATACTGCCATCGGTGAACCGAATCAAATAAGGCAAATCATTATTGGGCGGGCACTGCAATACAATCCCCACACAGCCTTGCTTCTTAAAGTCCGCCTGGCCTTGAATCGGTTTGGTGACTTGCAGTACCACTTGTGTCCCTGCGGAAATCATATAGTCAGGGTTATATTGTTGAATCGATTTCATGGGTCAGGTTTCGCTATTGGGCAGGATTACTTCGAGTAGAATATCAGAGACACACGTAGCGATTGCAAGTTCGCTTAATCCTCATCCAAAAACTTCCAAGCATCAAACGTTGCCGCTTGGCCGGCGTAGTTACCTTGCTGGTCAATCAAATTCCATACCGTGGCTTTTTCAATCAAAAATCGTCGGCCAGTGCTGGAGATGCGGATGCCTCGGTAGTCGTCAACAAATCCGTTTTCGGTGGTTCGCCGTAGCAACTCGGCCCGTTCGTCTCGGTGAACTGGTTCAGCCGTTTGGCGAGACGGAGTTTTTGTGAGTGTGGCAACATCCATCTCCCAGAGATTTAAAGCCACCAAATTTCCATAGTTTAACACTGGATTATCTTCGGTTCCGTGCGAAACTACAACAAACGGGGCTGAAAACAACTGCTGGGCCTGGTCTTCGCTGGAAGAGTCTCTTGGCAGAAGCTGTTGTCCGGTCCAATGTTGGTAGCTATCCAGCAATAATTGAGTGCGGGAAATCCAGTGATCTAGAATCGAGTGCATAGTAAAACCAACGGTCTGAATTGAAAATTCACCTATTATCAAAGCTATTTCAAGCATCACAAACGCGAAATAGCTTGAATCTGTGAGCATTTGATAACAAAGTTTATTTATAGACAATAATTAGCAGAGTATACTATGGAATGGGCAACTCTAACTAGAAGTGCAAACTGACACTAAAATGAACTCGAATCTGCTGCAGATCGGTCAAAGGGGCAAGTATGTCGGAAACGATAGACCAAGAGAAAAACGAACCAGAATCAGGCGGATTCGCCGAAACCTTTGCTGCTGAAAAACAAGAACCTGCTGCTGGTAATAAGGAAGAGCTCGATATTGCATTGGCTGCGGTTCTATTGGGTTCTGGCCAGATCTCAGAGCGACAGTTGACCACTGCGCTGACCTCTTGGACAATCCATGGCGATGTTACCTTATCCAAACATATATTGAATCGCCAACTGCTTTCAAGTGATGCCCTTGTCAAACTTGAAGAACAAGCTGGCAAGTTATTAGAACGCGTCAAACGTGTTCCACTATCTGGCGGCACAAGTAAGAGCCAATCAATTTCTTTGCTTGAGCGTATCGACTCTTCTGGTCGCGTGGCCAAACTGCTAGGTATCCGCGGCGTGATGAATGGAAATGCGGATCAGCAGTCGCGGTTCTCAGATTCTCGTTATAAGTTAGTCCGTAAGTTAGGGCAGGGGGGCTTAGGAACTGTTTGGCTGGCACACGATGAAAACATGCAACGCTATGTTGCGCTCAAAGAAGTGACTAATGCCAACCAAGCTTCTGATGCTACGCTAGAAAGATTCAGACGCGAAGCGGAAATCACTGGGCGTTTAGAACACCCTGGCATTGTGCCCGTGTATCAATTGGGTCACGACAAGGAGAGTGGAAGCAGTTTCTATTCGATGCGATTTCTGGGAAAGCAAACCTTACAAGACGCGATCTCGGAATATCACGAACGGCGTGATGACGGAGACGATGACCCGATGCTACTGCGGAACTTGTTGACCGCGTTTGTCAGCATGTGCCAAGCCCTAGGGCACGCACATTCGCGGAGTGTCATTCACCGTGACTTGAAACCAGAGAACGTGGCGATCGACAGTTTCGGCCAAGTGATTGTGATCGACTGGGGCTTGGCCAAGGTTCTCGATGAATATGGCTTAGGCGATACCCAGGGTGACACTTCTATTGGAGATATTAAAAGTGGTGGTTCAACCATGGCCGGGCAAGTGCTAGGCACACCGCTGTACATGGCACCAGAACAAGCGACCGGGCGAATTGACGAGATTGATCACCGCACCGATATCTACGGACTAGGGGCAACCTTGTTTGCCATCTTAACCGGCTTGGCACCGCATGAATTAAGCCAATCGAAATCGACCGACAACGGTGCCCGAGGGTTAATCAGTGCGATTGCTTCGGGTAAGACTCCACTTCCCCGAGAAGCCAATTCACAAGTTGACCCTGCGCTCGAAGCCATTTGCTTGAAATCAATGGCCAAGAAACGGTATGCCCGCTATCAGTCGGCTTCCGAACTGGCCGAAGATGTACAACGTTGGATGGCCGGAGAACCGGTTTCTGCCTTTCAGGAACGCCCACTGCAAAAGATGAAACGCTGGATGACCCATAATCAGAGATTATCTCAATTGATTGGTGGATTGTTGATAGTTGTATTGGTCACGGGAGTCACACTTGGAATTGTTTCGCAGCAAACAAAACAAGCGGCTGAAATTGTTTCACAACAAACCCAACAAGCGGCCCAGCATGCTCAATTTGAACAAATGCGTTCCGAAGGACGCGAAATTGAAGTTCGGATTACCAGTTCAGTCGAAGATTTACGAGACAATGTTCGCTTCATGTCCTCGCTGCCACCGATTCAAGCTTTGATTCATGCACCGGAGCAGTCAGAACAAGCAGTTGACCCCAAGCTTGATCAAGACAGCAAAGAAGTCTGGCGAGGACGATTAGAAAAAATTTACACGGGCCTGCTTCGTGCGAACTCCGACTATCTTTCGATCAGTTATGTAGAAATTATTCAGGATGAATCCGGCGAAGAGAATGCCGATCTATCTTCCCAAGTCATCGTCAAAGTCGAACGCAGTTTAGGGAATCGTGCCGAGGTAAAAGCTCTGCCACCTGCTCGGTTAGCTGAATTCAACAATGAGCAACTGGTACAAGAAGCGTTATCGCTGTCGCCCGATGTAATCAAAATTTCTCTCTATACCGGAGACATCAAAGACGAAGCGAACCCCAACCAGTACGCAACCTTTCAAGCCGCTACCCCAGTGTTTGACGAAGTCACCGGAAAGCTATATGGCATGGTGGTGATCGAACATGATTTCCCGAAAGTGGTAGTCGAGATTCTTGATAGCTTGGCCTTACACACTTCCGTGATCCGAGCCATCAACCCTAAAGGCGAAGTCCGCCTGATTGCCGCTCCAGGACATGAGGTGGTGAAAGATTTAAAGAGAACACCGGTGGAGCAGATTGTGCCCGAATGTGGAGCCTTTTATAGCCTCGACAACTTTGAACAATACATGAGCGACGGCACCAGCTACGTGGCCCAAAAAATTTATCTTGACCCGAATGATCCTGCCACAGGGATTGGGTTGGTGTTGACGTTGGAGGAGTAGAATGTCAGGTCTTTCCTGAAAGGCAAAGTTCAAGTTGAGTTTGATCTTTTAGTCCCGTAGGGACGCAGTCACCTAGCCTGGTGGCTTTAGCCCAAGGAAAATAGAGCCCCGGAATCTCAAAGTCCCGGATGGGACGACGTCGATTGAATAAGTCATTTTCAAACTGTAAAACATTGATCTTGCTACTTCGAATCGGCAATAAGAAGTCAAAATCATCCTTGATTCGCCCGATATCGCCCCATCCGGGGCTTTCTTGAATTGGGGTAAATCGACTCCAGGGAATGAATTCCCTGGCTACATGATATCGTCCCTAACGGGACTGTGAAAAGCTAAAAAACAAAGAGGTGTTTTTCGTGAATAGTCGGAATACGGAATAAAAAAATGATCTAATGCTCCACCAAATCATAGCAAACAATCTTGTTGCTCATTCGCAGGTAAAGTTTTCCATCGGCAATGGCCGGGGTGGTGCAGGTGAGTGGGCCTTGGCGGTCGATTTGGCTGCGCCACAGGCTGACTGCTTTCTTTTGACCTTCGGCCGATTTTTCTAGTTCGTCGATGTTCAATAGTTTTCGATGCGTGGACTCTTCTGCCATTAGGCCCGCTTCGTTGAATTTGGCGCTCATTAGTTGTTTGAACTCTTCAGGGTTTGCTTCAAAACAAAGCAGCCCTTCCCAGGCATAGAAGACTTTATTGTCAGCCGCAATTAAAGATGCGTAACGCGGGTTGGCCAAGTCAAGCGTGGTTTGCCACACGGTGCTTCCATCTTCCAAAGCAACACAGGCCAAACGTTTTTCGCCTTGGACATATACATAATCGCCTACAACTACGGGACTGCTGCCCGAGTCGCCTGATCCTTGGAAGGTCCACAGATGTTTGGCATCGGTGAGAGACATTTGATAGGCTCGCAAGCCTTTCTTGCGGCTGTTGCCGTAAGTGATCAGCAAGTCATTCACAATGATTGGCGTGGAATGACCGGACTCCGATTCAATCCGCCAGAGCTCTTTGCCTGACTTCGATTCAATGCAAATGGTTTTGTTGCGATCAACATTCACCACAAAATAATGCTGGCCTTGATGTTGCCAAACCACAGGGCTGGTATGTGTACCGGCGGTATCTTGAGGATCACCTTGCCAGAGAACCTTGCCGCTTTTGATATCGATACCGAACAAGTGCCCACACAGTACACAGGCCACTCCGTTGGAGACTGCGAATGATGATTGCAGGAATTCATCATCAAACTCACCCGAGAGTTTGCTCTCCCAAACATCTTTGCCATCGGAAGCGTCCATGCAGCGAGCCACTCGACCTGCGCCTAACACATACAGTTTACCATCGATCACTGCTGGCGAACCAGATTGGGGAAACCGGGTGTAGACGCTCTCGCGTTCATTTTTCCACAGCGTGTCACCACTACGTGCATCGAGGCAATAGACGACTTCATCGAAGCGGTATTTTTTTCCGATACTAAATTCTTCGGCCCTACGATTCTTCTCGTACTCAGCAAATTCTTCGTCACTCATTCCAGTGCGTTTATCAGGCGATAGATAAGGATACTTTCTTTTGGGAAGTTGACCTTCACCAAGGCGAGTTTTGATGTGGGCGAAAATGTAGACCCTATCGTTCCAAACAATCGGACTGGCCCAACCACCGCTTCTAGCCGAAGGAATATCTTCATGCGAAATCCAAAGCGGCTTGAGACCTTCTTTCGGCAATTGATCGATCAACTGCGGCGAGTCGACCACCAACCCATCCCGGTTCGGTCCCCGCCACTGATTCCAATCAGCGGCGGTTGAAAGAGTGGGGAAGATCAAAGCAAGCAGTAGGGTGGATGCGTGAGATTTCATCAGGATAACACTCAGGTTTCGGTGGGAAGGTAGGGAGACAGACGGGGAGAACTGCTCTCTATTTTACGCCACACGCCTTATGAATTCACTAGGGCGCAGAGAAATTGCCATAGATATAGCCACATGTACGAAGAAATTGAGCCAGAACAGCCCTTGCTGATCAAGCCGTGGTCACAATTGCCTCACCCGTGGACCATTTCTTCTGATCCACCGGGTCGCGTTCTACGCGGTGGTAAAGCGTGTCGCGTTCGACGGGGTCTCGGCCTGCTTCGATGATCAGGTCGCGGATATCGTCGACCGACATTACTTCAGGCGTGGTGGCGCCGGCATCGTGATAGATCAGTTCGTGACGAACGGTGCCATCCAAATCATCGGCTCCGTACGACAACGCGGTTTGTGCGGTCTCGATGCCGAGCATGATCCAGTAGGCTTTGATGTGGTCGAAGTTATCGAGTATCAAGCGAGACACGGCCATGGTTCGCAAGTCCATCAAGATCGATGGTTTCTTTATGTTGTGTAGTGCGGCAAGCTCGGTGTTATCAGGGTGAAATGCCAGAGGGATGAATGTTTGAAACCCGCCGGTTTGATCTTGGGTTTCTCGTAGGCGAATCAGATGATCGACCCGATGATAGGCGTTTTCGATGTGACCATACAGCATGGTGGCATTCGTGCGGATTCCAAGTTCATGAGCGGTCCGATGTACCTCGTGCCATTTGCCAGCGTTGGCTTTGTGTTCGCAAATTTGGTCGCGGATTTCAGGATGAAATATCTCGGCACCCCCGCCTGGCATGCTGCCGAGACCGGCATCAAGCATATCTTCGAGAATCGCCTTGATCGGTTT
>NVWB01000022.1 GCA_002733575.1 Blastopirellula sp.
ATCATTGGGTGGCTCTGTCTATTTCTTGCTAAAAATCAATGCCCTTGTTTTTGCATCACATATTGAATCAATTTTCCAACGCTCAGACCGGGCAAACTTGCCACACACATTACCAGTCCAATTTCTAGGGTGTAAATCTCAGCACGATCTAATGTGTAAAAATGTACGGCAATTAATCCAGTCGGACCAGCAATTAGCCCTCCCACGATGCCAGCGGGAAGTGGATTGGGACAAATCAAGCCACCTCCAATCGCACCACCAACTAAGGCCATCAAGAATGCTGTACCAAACGAAAGAAATGGTGCATCAGCATCAAAGCCACAATACCCAATGGAAGCAAACATACAGCTTAGAACAATTATCGTAGTTCCGATTTTAAAATTCCAGGTTTCATAGTACTGCACAACAGAGTTCCTTTTAATTTAAGATTATGAAATTAACAATCCACTACAATTCTCAAGGTTACTTTTTACTTAGCAGCGGTCAATACCTTTTAGTATCCAACTTTTAGTCTATATTTCGATCCTCACTCCATATTTCATCTCTGTAAAAACGCTTGAAACAATGACTTAGAAATGAATGGCATGAGAGCAAGTATTTGATATAAATTAACTCGATTAAAAGGCAAGGTTCATACAGCGATTATCTGCATTTTAGGGTATAATCTCCTAGAAAGCAAATCGTTTTTCTGATGAATCAAAACAAAGGATTTCTCTCTAAAAATCGAGGTTCTATGTTCACAACCGATGACAATCGACCCTATATCATTAAATTACCTGAGTTGTTATCTTCCGTTGAATGTGCAACGCTGATTGAACGCATCGAACAACTTGGGCCAGAACTGGCAACGATCAACACCTCATCAGGCACGCGTATTGACCAACAAATTCGCAATAATGATCGCGTGATATTTGAAGACGTGGCACTTGCAGCGATGCTGCTAGAGCGAGCCAAAGAGAAAGCTCCTGCCGATATTCAAGGTAAAACACTGGTTGGCGCAAACGAACGGTTTCGCTGCTACCGATATCAGCCAGGCATGCGATTTGCCCCGCATAGCGATGGCTCATTCCAGCGGGATGAGCATGAGAGTAGTTGCTATAGTTTTCTCGTCTATCTTAATGATGATTTTGAAGGCGGACAAACCACTTTTTTCACCAAACCCAAGATCGCCATCGAACCAGAAATCGGCATGGGGCTTCTATTTCAGCATCCTCTGATCCATGAAGGAAGCATAGTCACCTCAGGCGTTAAGTATGTAGCAAGAACCGATTTAATGTATCGTAGAATAGAGAACATTTCAGCATGATTATAGAGCAACTTGAAGGGACAGAGATCAAAGAGATTAAAGCACTTGAGATTATCTGTATCACAGGCAAACCTAGATCCGAAGGAAATGAGAGTGATTTGATCTCTGTTTTAGGAGAAGAGCAGCTATGCCTTCCACCTTATCAATGCGTTGATTCTGAACTGATAGAAATTTGTAATCTCTGGAACACTCTGCCCTATGGCGAGCAAGCCAGATGCCACATTCCCGGTTATGCGTTGCGAATAAGAGTTAAGGATGAGATTCAACTTGTCGCAACGATTTGTTGGGAATGCAATAATATTCATTTGTCCGGCTCCAAATGCGTTGAGCGTTGTCGCGAATTCGATGGAAGTTCAGAAATTGCTCAACGTATGTTGAAATTGTGCCAAAGTAAATTCACGTAGTAAAGACAGATTTATCGATCGATAAGACGCGGTAGACTCATATTATCGTGAATAGTTAATTTGCGAGAGTAGCCAAATGATGGAAAACACGAAGCATAACAAATTCGGCTGGCGATATTCGTTGCGTGCGTTATTGATGGTGATAACGCCACTGATTCTATGGTTGGGCTGGTATGTGAATTTGGTTCACTATCAACGGTCAACCGCTGAAGCACTTCAGGCCGATGGTTTTTCGGTCTACTACGATTACCACATCGCTGATCCTGCTGGTGATCCACCTTGGCTGGCCAGTTGGATAGGAATTGATTTCTGTTCGTCGGTAGTCATGGTGCAAGGCTATCAGCACCGTGATCTATCGCTAAAACATCTAGGGCGACTACAGCACATTGACTCTCTCAAGCGATTGCAAATCAGCATCAATCATAGTGACGAAGCCACTTTTGTCGCTATCGGTAAACTACATCAGTTAGAAGATCTCCTGCTCAGTACTCCCCCTTTTCCACCAGAACAACTCAAGCATTTAATAAGCCTGAAACATCTTGAAAGCATCGACATTACCCAACCCATCGGCGATGAGGGAATTGCCGCTCTTTGCAATTTAAAGCAGTTGAAGAAGATCCGAATTTCCAGCGAACAACTCACCCAGTCAGGTATTCAGCAGTTGGCCAAGCTAGAAAACTTGGAGTCGTTAAAACTACGCGGTAACTTAGATATCTCTGGCGAAACCCAGCAAATCTTGCAAAATCGCTTTGGCCAAATCGCCATCGACGACGGATCTTGGAAACGCACGATGCGTCAACCTCTTAAAATTCAGCCTTTACCAAATAATTAGCCTCGCGTTAAGAAAACAGGGATTCTCGTGTTCTCCTGTGGCTATTATGATATAACCTATGGGCATCATCTGATGCAGCCCGAAAGAGGCACACAATATTTCCTGGCTTATGCCTTGAATTATATCTACAGAAATACAGCAGGCAATGAAGAGCATATTAAATACGATCCGGAAAGTTTTAAAGTTTCGACTTTTCAGTTTTTCATCCACGAGCAACTCCCTGACGAAAGAATGGGGCGAGAGTTATTGTTATCGAATCTTGCTGCGTAATGACATTTTATTACGTTTCGCCACTTTGGTTTCGGTACTCTTATTTGCAACGGGAATTCTGGCATTAGGAGTAAGTTTTATTCCATTAAAAAACCATGCTGTAAACTCAAGTTTGCTGATCATTCCCTTCTTCCTCGGTCCACTATTAGGATTGATGTTTGGCGGATTCTCCATCTTTTTCGGTCAGGAAAATACGGGCGGTAAGCTTTGGCTGCGAGATGATTATATTTACCGTAGCCGTTCCTATATAGACTTCGGGGAGTCGTGGACTGTCGAAGAGCGATGGCCTTATGATTCGATTGATAAATGTGAAGTCATACCGGACAAGACTATTGACCAGTGGTTCTCTCTTCTCGTTCTAGAATTTGATTCCGACAAGATTGATATAATCGCAGTACCCGATGACCTTGATCTGTTAAAAATTGCAAAATTCATTCAGGCAAAAGGAGTGAATGTTTCTCAAGGCAAAGAAATCCCGCCACAGTTTACAGAAAAGATTAATAAGATATTTCCGATTGTTTTTGCATCGATCGGCATCCCTTTCATACTCATTGGTTTGCTCTTGACCAATGCTAGAGTCAATGATGCGGCTGACCATCTTGCTGATAATAAAGATCAGGATCCAATCCAACCTATTCAGCAGCAGATTGTAAAGAGAGGTCAAGATGCGTTGCCCAGGAAGGAAGATATAAATCAACAACAAGCTATTCCAGGTGCCCCCGTCTATCGGGAACCTTCAATTCGTCCACCATCCTTTGTACCGCGAAGCACACGCCCGTCCGGGTTTTCTCCACCTTCGACCACCAGTTCGAAAAGCAAGACAACAAGTTCACGACCGCAAGAAAAAAGACCCTCCAGCACACCTGGCGTTGATTCTGCCATGGCAGGCGGAGAGGGTGGGGAAGTATTTTACTGGTATGTAAACTCAAACAGTCAACCTGTGGTTGGCATTAAATATTCGATGGGCAGTTGGGCGGGTAAAATGGCACTTCGAGAGTTTGAGCCCTTCTTTGGCCGCTCTGGAAATTCAGCCTCACATCTAGTGATGGCCCGAGATGGTTACGCACTGGGTGGGGTGAATGTCAATTCCACCGAGTTTGTCCATGCGGTCCGATTGCTTTTCATGAAAATCAAACCTGATGGTTCGCTCGATTCCTCAGATCAATACATCTCTGATTGGCTCGGCACACCCGTGGGAAATTCTTCTAAATCAATCCTGGGAAACGGTAAAAAAGTGATCGGAATTAAATGCTGTAAAGGCGCCGTGATTGATTCTATGGGCTTAGTGTTTGGTGAGTAGATGAATAGATTATTTAAAATCATCAGCAACATCTGCACTTTTCGGATTGACAAGTTTTATCGCAAAATAACCGGGCAGAGTCAGATTCTATTTAGCTGGAAAGAAAATGCTTTCTTTCGAGTTGAATTGAAAGAGGATGTGATTGTTCGCTTATTAATCACATTAACAGCTTGGGCTTTTGGAATCGGCGTGATGGGGATCATTATTTCTCAAAATGCAAACCCTGTGAATGATTCGGCTGGTTTGGGTATTTCAGTCGGTTTAGGCTTCGTTTTATTTGGTGGGCCAGTGGCTCTCTTTTTATTCTTTCGTGGGAAGTTCGCAACGGGAAATGTGACTATACAAGACGATCAAATCGAACGAAGAATCATCCAGTACTGGGGAGGTATGCTAGGCACTTGGGTTTTTACTGAAACATGGCCCTACCAGGTGATCAACCGATGTCGAATTATTCCGGCAAAGTCTACTGGAAAACGTTTTTCTTTAATGATCATTGAGTGCTACGGTGGCGTGGATGATCTGACTGCGATTCCTAAGCATATTGATCCCCAAGACCTTGTAACCTTTCTGCAATCAAAGGGCGTGAACGTAGAGCAAGACACCAGTATTCCAACAGAACACCGAGAGGGGATTAGCTGGTTCGTTCCATTAGGAGCAGGCCTATTTGCAATTCCTTTTTTACTTGTGGGGCTATCCATGATCAGTGAAAAGCTTGATCGTTTAAACCCAGAAGTGGCAAAAGAAGAGAAGCCCGTTCCTCGTGTTGAGATTAATAATTTAGAACCGGCAAAGATTGATAAATTGAAAGCGAGAGCCCCTGATCCAATTAGAGTGCCAAGGGATGAGAAATTTGTTCAGAACGAGAAAATACTACCCAAGGTAATACCTAATGAACAAGAAGAAAAATTATCTACTTCCAACCCAAAACCAAAAGCGGACATAAGTCCTAATCCTGAGAAAGATTCAAAATCTATAACAACTTCCACACCGCCACCAACAAGTGACCGTAAAGATTCTCTGCCCAAGTATACACCACCAACTTATACTCCTCCCTCAGTCGATGAACCAGACCCTTCGCTGCCCCAGTATACTCCTCCTACTTATCAACCGCCAAAAAACACTTCATCCGATACTTCCCAACCAGCATCGACAATCACCACGAATCGCACTCGTCCAGTGTCTGGACTGACCAAGCCCGACCGCTCTGCGCCGAGACCTGCTGGTACCCCTGGAGTAGATTCGGAGATGCAGGGCGGAAGCGGTGGATTTGGAACGGATTGGATCGTTGACAAAAACCTCCGTCCTGTGATCGGTATTCGATACTCTCAAGGAAGCTGGGGAGCTACCAAAACCCTCGCAGAATTGGAGCCAATTTTTGATCGTTCTGCAAAGCCGAAGGGGGGCCGAACTCAAACTGTGTTGGCCCGTGATGGATATGCGCTTGGTGGTATCAATGTCAATGCAACAAAGTATGTACATGCGGTGCGATTGCTTTTCTTAAAAATCAAGCCCGATGGCTCACTTGATCCTGATAATAGAGACATAACCGATTGGCTCGGCATTCCAGAGAGCAGTGACACTCAATCAATCTTAGGCAATGGCAAACCGGTCATCGGTTTCAAAGTCCGCAAAGGGGCCATTTTAGATTCGGTAGGCTTGGTGTTTGCTAAGTAAAAGGGATTATTGACGCTTTTCAGCCTCAAAACAGGCAATTCACTGCTCCCTTATGGCATTTCTTGACACTTACTATGGAGTACCGCTATACTCCCTGGTAGAATAGTCGGGTATTGATAACCCCTCCATCTCATTAGGCGGCCATCCCAATGAAAACCTTTCTGAAAATCATCAGCAACATCCTCTTCTTTCGGATAGACGATGCATATAACAAGCTAACCGGACAAACTCGGGTAATTTATAATTGGAATGAGAATGTTCTTTTTCGATTTGAATTGAGAGGTGATCTTCTTATTCGAATTATGATCACACTCGCAGCTTGGGCTTTGGGAATTGGTGTGATGGGAATCATCTTCGCCCAAAATACAAACCCCGCGAATGATTCAGTTGGTCTTGGACTAGCTGCGGGATTAGGAATAATATTCGTAGCTCCTGTGGCATTTTTTCTATTCATCCGAAAAAAACATACAACCGGCGGTGTCGTTGTACGAGAAGATCGAATTGAACGAAAACGAATTCATTTGGCAATTGAGTTTGTTGGCACATGGTATATCACTGAAAGCTGGCCCTATGAAGCGATTCGAACTTGTCGAATCATTCCAGGCAAGACCCTTGGTAAACGATTTTCACTAATGACTCTCGAAGGCTACGAAAGCACATTAGACATCACTTGTATCCCCAAGCGGATTGACCTAAAAGAGCTTGTTGCCTTCTTGCAATCGAAGGGCGTGAATGTTGAGCAAGGGGCCATTGTTCCGGCCAAAGATAAAAAGGGAATTAGCTGGATCGCTGCCATCGTAGCAGGTGTGATTGCATTCCCATTTTTGTTTGCAGGTTTATCAATGCTAGGCGAAAAACAGGCACGGATAGAACAAGAGATTGTGGAGAAAGAGAATCCTTTTAAGAAGTTTGGTACCGAAGGATTCCCTAGTGATAGATTCAAGAATATGAAACCGACCAACCCAGGCAATCAAAGTCGAACTGGGAGTAATAATAATTCTAATCCACAAGAAAACAGACAGCCCAACGCAACCATCCGCACTGGCCCCAGGAGTGTTCCTTCGAGCCGACCTACTTACACCCGGCCTTCAACTCGACCAACTTACACACCACCTTCAACCAGTCGTGCTGACCCTTCGCTGCCCAAATATACCCCGCCCACCTACAAACCCCCTGGCCCACCACGGTAGTTTGAGACAATCTCCGGTGAGACGGCGATTCTAGATGCGAAAGTATTTGCAGACCAACTTCTTTAAAAAGACAAGCTACTAAGCAGGTGCAGCGCTGTTCGGTTTCAAGTAAGATAGAAACATCACCGGCCCTTCATACTTGTAAAGGTTTCCCATGTTTCGAGTTCTATCTTTCCTTACCCTTCTCTTGTGTGTTACTGCGGTTGCGGCCAGTGATAGGCCGAATTTGGTTTTTATTATTGCCGATGATTGCAGTCACTTTGATGTCGGTTGTTATGGGGGTCAGGCCCTGACTCCGGTCTTAGATGGTTTGGCAAAACAGGGGATGAAGTTTGAAAATTGTTTTCAAGCGGCACCCATGTGTTCGCCGACGCGGCATAATATCTACACCGGGTTGTATCCTGTCAAAACCGGCGCATATCCTAATCACACGTTTGCCAAAGCTGGCACCAAGAGTGTGGTCCATTATTTGAAGCCGCTAGGTTATCGTGTGGCATTAAGTGGTAAGCGTCACATCAGCCCTGCGGAAGTCTTCCCGTTTGAATTCATTGGCAAAGGGAACAACCCTGACTTCGCCAAAGTCGAAACATTTATTCAGGAATGCCAAACTGCCGACACGCCGTTTTGTTTGTTTCTAACATCAAACGAACCCCATTCTCCTTGGGATAAAGGGGACGCAAGTGCGTATGATGCAAACAAGTTGACCTTGCCTGCTACGTTTGTGGATACGCCAGAAACCCGCGAGACGATGACTCGCTACTTGGCCGAGATCACGTACTTTGATTCGCAAGTAGGCGAAGCCTTAGCACTGTTAGACAAATACAAACTGGCCGATAACACCTTGGTAATCGCCACGACCGAACAAGGTTCGAGCCTGCCATTTGCCAAGTGGACCTGTTACGACGCCGGGCTACAAACTGGTTTTATTGTTCGCTGGCCAGGCAAGGTTCAACCGAACTCGATTAGCAAAGCATTGATCAGTTACAACGATGTGCTGCCGACATTCATCGAAGCCGCTGGCGGCAAAGTGCCGAAAAAATTGGACGGCAAAAGTCTGCTGCCCATCTTTTCTGGGAAGACCGACAAATTACATCAATATACCTTTAGCGAAATGACGACTCGCGGAATCATCAATGGTTCAGATCATTACGGAATTCGTAGCGTGCGATCTTTAAAGTACAAATACATTTGGAACTTTACGCCTGAGGTCAAGTTCACCAATGTGGTGACGATGCCAGGCGATACCAAATGGGGAGAAAGCACGGTCTTTAATTCTTGGATTGCCAAAGGCAAAACCGATGCGGACGCGGCCGAAAAAGTTCGCCGCTATCATTATCGCCCCAAGGAAGAACTGTACGATATCACCACCGACAAAGATGAATGGACGAACTTGGCCGACGATCCAAAATATGCCAAGATCAAACAGCAATTACGAACGGAGCTATTGGCCTGGATGGAAGAAACCGGAGACTTGGGTCAACCAACCGAGCTTGATGCCCCGAATCATCAATTGAGAAAACAGAAGAAACCAAGCAAGAAATAGGGCCGAATATCGGTTTTTTCTATACTTTTACCGTTATACTTCAGGCAACTTCACTCTTGATCTGCAACCGATTAAGATAGAAGGGTTCAAGCAACACGTTTCGCTTGCCTCCCTCCATGATTTCTTTGCCTTCTACTTCGGCACAATCGAAACTCCATCGAGATAAAAGAACCAACCATGAAAATTCAGAACGCAATTCTTATTGCATTATTTATGGCAATTAGCACTACCAGTCTATTTGCGGAATCACTCAAGGGGACTCGCCCGAACATTGTGTTGATGATGACCGATGACCAGGGTTATGGGCCAGTTGGCCGTCATGGGCATCCGTGGATTCAGACGCCGAACCTTGACAAGTTTTACGACAACAGTTTGCACTTCACTCGGTTCTTGGTGAGCCCTACTTGTTCACCAACTCGCTCGGCCATTATGACCGGTCGGCATCCGATGAAGAATGGTATCACGCACACTATTTTAGAACGTGAACGCATGACGCTTGACGCAACCATCTTGCCGCAAGTGCTCAAATCAGCAGGCTACACCACCGGCATTTTTGGCAAATGGCATCTCGGCGATGAAGAGCCTTACCAGCCACACAGCCGTGGTTTTGACGAAGTGTTTATTCACGGGGCAGGCGGAATTGGACAAGCGTATGCTTGTAGTTGTGCCGATGCACCTGGCAACAAATACTTTGACCCTGCTATTCGCCACAATGGTTCGTTTGTTAAAACCGAAGGGTACTGTACTGACTTGTTCTTCACCGCCGCGTTAGGTTGGATCAAAGATGTCAAAGAAAATGACAAACCGTTTTTTGCGTACATCACCACCAATGCACCGCATGGGCCGTTCATTGCACCTGAGAAAAACACGAAGCGATTTACGGATCGCGGCTTTGCAGAAAAAACCGCCGGCTTCTACGGCATGATCGAAAACATTGACGAAAACATGGGCCGTTTGATGAGCCACTTAGAAAAATGGGGCTTGGCCGAAAACACCTTAGTGATCTTCATGTCAGACAACGGAATGACTGGCGGGGGATCTGGCAAACCAGGTGCAGTACTAGGCACACAGGCCGATGGTATTGAAATGCTTGGGTACAATGCCAAGATGAAAGGCCAAAAAGGAAGCACCGATGAAGGCGGCGTTCGCGTTCCGTTTTTCATGCAGTGGAAAGGGAAGATTACTCCGCTTAAAGACATAGATCGCATCGCGGCTCACCTTGATATCTTGCCTACGCTGGCAGCACTCGCAGGTGCAGAATTACCGAAGAACCAAGTCGAAGGCAGAAGTTTACTTCCGCTGATCGAACAACAAAAAGTGAAATGGGCCGATCGCTATTTCTTTACGCACAAAGCCCGCTGGAAAACTGGTTCAGAGCCAAACGAACATCAGTGGAAAGGCTTTGCCGTGCGTAATCAACGCTATCGCTATGTCGAGGGCAACGCACTGTACGACATGAAAAAAGACCCTAACCAGACTACCAACATTATCGAAGATCACCCTCAAGTGGTTGCCGAGATGCGAGCCGCGTATGACCAATTCTGGCAAGAGGCCCGCCCACTTATGGTCAACGAGACTGCCAAGATGTCTCCAACTCGACCGTATCATGTGCTGTTCAATATGCAGAAAGAAACCAAGACAGGCATTCCCGATTGGACTCCTCCCTCACTTTAAGAGCTACTCTGAGAAAACCTTAACAGAATCTTCATTTATGTTTAACCGAACTTTGATCGATTCGACCTCGCACGTCGGGGTTGGGTCGATTACCATGAAGCTATTCTGACCTTCCTACATTTCACCTAATCCCCCAAGGAATTCACGTGTTCCAACTTAGTATGCGATCAATCAGCCTATTTTCAGTTTCTCTGCTCACCATTCTGTGCATCTGCACTAGCGGACAGGCTGCCGATACTACAGAGAATGACAGTGCCGACAAAACCACCAAAGAAGCGGTCGTAAAATTAGATACGATCAAAGACTTACAGAAGATGGCTATTGAGGCTGGAGCCTCGGAAGCCGCACATTGGGGATGGGACAAAAATCTCTACACGCAGTGGGGCAGTCACTCGAATCGATTGATTCCCGTTTATACCTTTGGAACGAAAGGATCTGATAAGGGAGTCCGATTATGGGACTATGCTTGGAAGAATAGCCTTTATCGCAGTGAAGCAAATATCTCTCGCATCTACAAAAAGATTCCTGAGAACACGCTGAATCCAGAAGCCCAATATCTTGATCAGACCAACATTTATGATCTGCAACTGGCGGCATTGGAAGCTGGCAAGAAGCATATCTTTCTGGTTGTGTTTGATGGCATGGACTGGCAAACTACTAGGGCCGCATCGATTCATAATCTACAAAAAGTGGCTTACGAAAAAGGGCGTGGCACTGGCACACATTTTCAAGACTATACCGCAGATGGAACTTCTCAGTTTGGTTATATGGTCACCAGTCCTCACAACGAGGGCAGCAAAACTGACGTCAATAAACAAACCGTTTTGAACCCCGGTGGATCACGATCTGGCGGGTACGATGTCAAACTCGGCGGGCCGACTCCTTGGAAAGCTGGCAGCAGTGATCGATATTTAATTGGCAAGGCCATTGGAGACGAAAATGTTCACGCTTATACTGACTCGGCTTCTTCCGCCGCCAGTATGATGTGTGGAATTAAAACCTATAACAACGCCATCAATGTCGATGCCGAAGGCACACCCATCGCCAGCATTGCCCATCGCGCACAAGCCGAAGGCTATGCAGTCGGAGCGGTTTCCAGCGTGCCAATCAGCCATGCCACCCCGGCCTGTGCCTATGCCCACAATGTGCATCGCAACGACTACCAAGATATCACGCGAGACTTACTCGGCTTGCCATCGATCTTTCACGCGGCAACTCCGCTTCAAGGGCTCGACGTATTAATTGGTGCAGGCCATGGAAGCATCAAGGAGAAGGACTCTGCCCAAGGCGAAAACTTTGTGGCCGGCAACATCTATCTGACCGATGACGATCTGAAGTCGGTCAATGTCGCTAATGGGGGCAATTATATTGTGGCCCAACGTACTGAAGGGGTCTCTGGTTCAGAGAACTTGCAAGCAGCAGCTGTGAAAGCGGCCAAGCAATCGAAGCGGCTCTTTGGTTATTATGGTGTCGGTTCAACCAAGCATTTACCGTTTCAAACCGCTGATGGAGGATACGACCCGACTAATGGCCGATCAAAGAAAAGCGAGAAATATACCGAAGCCGATCTACATGAGAACCCAACTTTGGCCGAAATGACGCAAGCCGCTTTGACCGTGATCGGGCAGAACCCGAAAGGCTCTTGGCTACTGGTCGAGTCAGGCGATGTCGATTGGGCCAACCATGACAACAATCTTGATAACTCAATCGGTGCAGTCAACTCCGGTGATGCAGCGGTAAAAGTGATCACCGATTGGGTCGAGAAAAACAGCAATTGGAGCGAATCGGTCTTAATTGTTACCGCCGACCACGGCCACTTTCTTCATCTAGAGAAACCTGAGATGTTGATTGCGGACGAGTAAGAATCCCCGCAATCTTCAATCTTTTTGAATCGCCTGGAAGGAGTTAAGATGTTTGCGAGTCTAGAAGTTCCTTATTATTGCAATGAACCACTAGGAATAAAAACGACATGGGTTGCATTTCCTCTTCTTATATCGAGTAAAAACACAGCTTATAGTTCTGCCCTATCTGATGGACACGATGTTCTTACCGAACTAATAAAGATCTCTTCGAAATTGGAAAGTACTAGTTGCGAGATTGTTCAGATCTCAGGCGAGGAAGAGTACAAGGGCTTGATTACTGCTGTTGAGTTTTCAAAGGTCAAGAATGATTGTTTTGCACATATTTATGACTCAATCCTAGTAAAGTTTAAATCTGAAATTCCATTCTGGGAGAAAATGGAAGTGATCACTTTATTTTTAGATTCAATCACTGAGTTTTCTGAGACGTTTAAAACGAATAAATTGATTGATATCGAACTAGGAAATCGTTTTAATATCAGCAAGAAATAGAGGGCACCAAACACCGATGATTGATTTGACGGGGCGCATTGGTTTCGATAGTCGATTCAGTCTAAACTCTATGCCTGTGCCGGTCCGTTATGGTCTTCCATGGCTTCTTCAAAGCGACCGAAGATCATTCTGCCGGCACTCGATTGCAGGACTGAGGTGACCATGATTTTGACGCTTTGGTTGACATAAGGTCGCCCGTTTTGAATCACGATCATGGTGCCATCATCTAGATAGCCAACGCCTTGTGTATCTTCTTCACCCCGTTTGACAACCCGTACAATCAATTCTTCGCCTGGTAAAAAGACAGGCTTCAATGAGTTGGCCAAATCGTTCAGGTTAATGACTTCAACATTATGTAGCTTGGCCACTTTGTTCAAGTTGTAATCGCCAGTGACCACTTTGCCTTCCATCATTTTGGCAAGTAGAACCAACTTCATATCAACGGGCTGGTTTTCCATGTCGGGTGTTTCACGGTCATGGATTTTTAAATCAACCTTGTCATTCGCACGTAGTTGATTCAAGATATCTAAACCACGTCGGCCGCGGCTGCGTTTCATTTTGTCGCTACTGTCGGCAATCGCTTGCAGTTCGGCCAGCACAAAGCGGGGCATAATCAACTGGTTGTCAAACAGGCGAGTCTCGACCACATCGGCAATCCGCCCATCAATCACCACGCTAGTATCTAAGATATAAGGCTTCAGCCCTTTGACTTCTTTTGAAAACTCAACGTAAGGAATGATAAACCGAAAATCATCTTTAGTTTGCAGCACCAAACTAATACACGAATAGCACAACACCATTCCTACCACCAACTGCACAGCAGCAAGCTGTGGGTTAACTGCGCCTGGTTCACTATTGGTGGGGACGGGGAAAAATGGGGTAATGATAAGACCCAAGATAAAGGTCAGAAGCAGGCCAACTAAAAGCCCAAAGTAAACACCTGAAATCGTATCATACCGTTTTTGTTTAATGAGTATATCGAGAGTGATAATTACAATCGCAAGCAGCATGACCCCGATAAATGTATATGCAGGGTACTCCTCGGCAGGCTTATCGGGCTGAATCAACGTGATGGCCACACCGGCCGCAGCCAGAATAAAGAGAAATCGAAGTACAATCAGCGCCATGGGATAATATAAAATGACGGTACAAAATCAGAACGAACCGGCTGACTCCTCTTTTTGAGAGAGACAATTGGGTTTGGTCAAATCCGCGCCGCCCCTCGAAAAGTAGGGAGATGATAAGTTGTGCCTGTTCCTGGTATTTATTCTATCACTGGGGTTGCCAGAAGCTATCCCCCACTGGTGCCGCCAAAATGCTGTTCATATTCTCGATTGCAATAACTGTCGGTCATGGTTGCCAAGTAGTACCCGGCTGCCCTTTGAATGCCCCAATCGTCGATCTTTGCTTGTAGCTTCTCAGGCAGCAGTTCTGGCCGTTTTGTGTAGCCTTCGTACAAAGTTCGCAGTTGTTCTTGCACTTTGCTCCGAAAAATCATGATATCGGGGTGTCGGTAGACTTCGTGATACAGAAATCGTTCTAATTCCGACTTCTCCGCTTTGAGTTCTGGCGATGTTCCAACCACAATTCCACATCTTCTCGCCGCTTCGGCAGATTTTGGATTCTTGGCTTGAAGCAGCGGGGCAATGTAGGAAAGGACACTGCTGACCTGAACATCAATCAACTCTCGGGCAATCATCTTCCGAAACACACGCGGCGTAAGCTGGTCGAGCGGAGCTTCAATGCGGCTCACACAGCGGCGAACGATAGGGAGTTCCATTAACTGTTCGATGCTGACCAGCCCTAACTTCACCGCATCGTCGGTATCGTGGGCATCGTAAGTAATACTATCGGCCGCTTCCACTACCTGGGTTTCTAATAGCGGAAGTAATCGATCGGCCTGACTTTTATCAATTCGCGTGTGCTGACTTTCTAAAACTTCATGGGTCAAATTCAACCCAGCATAGTCGGAAGACCGCGTCTCTAAATGTTCCACTAAGATCAAACAAAAATGGTTATGCGAGAATCGGCCCACGTCTTCCATACATTCGGCCAACACATCTTCCCCTGCATGGCCAAACGGTGGATGCCCAATATCGTGCAAATGTGCCAACGCTTCGACGAGGTCTTCGTTGAGCTGTAAGCTGCGCCCTATGGTCCGCGCAATCGAGGCGACTTCAATTGTGTGCGTTAATCGCGTGCGATGGTAATCGCTGATCCCAGTGAAGACTTGCGTCTTGTCGCTCAAACGGCGATAGGCACTAGAGTGCAGCACGCGATCACGATCTCGCTGAAAAGGGCTACGATAGGACTGATCTTGCTCCTCAGTCTTTCGTCCTTGCGATTGATGGCTAAACATGGCCCAGGGAGCCAGTAAGGTCGATTCGCGTTCTCGATAGGTGATTACATCGCCGGTCATCAGCGGTTCTCGACTATTCAAAGCCAAATTCAGCGTATCCACAGGCGGATACATGGGGAAAATCGTTTCTGTCATATTCTGTTGTAATGTTTGATAATGGAAAAAGCGAATGCTGGGCACCCAAGCGGCTGCCTCGGCTGTGACTGTGAGTAATTCGGAAATCGCACAAACACAATCTGCGGCGGAGTTTAGGGAGCCCACCTTGTTGTGACAAGCTTGTTACGCATCTCGTCTCGCTGTTCGCAGGCAATTTGGCGAAGATTACCTGAAATATAGGTCATATTCCGCAATAAACGTGCTAGCAGGCCATGAATTTCAAAGATGAAGACGCTAATTCAATTAAGGCTATTCGGCCTGTTTCTAGCGATATTTCCCTTGAATTCCGTGAACCTTGCCCCTGTCGAGAGAATCTTGCCCTTGTCGAGAGAATTTTGACAGGCCTGTCGAGAGAATCTTGACAGGTTAGAATGGTAGCTTCTGTATCTGGCATGCTAGTCGCCAGTTCGCTTTGAATTGTGTAATTGTTAAAAGGAGAGCTCCCCGTGGAGTCGCCTCAGTCAGAATCAACTGACCCTGAAAATGAAATCGAAACCAGTCACCCCATCGATAACGATGAGAACAAACAAGGTTTAAAGCTGGCGCTGGCTTCGGCCAAAGTCGCGGATGAAAACCGTGGACGAGACATCATGGTTCTCGACATGCGCAAGTTGACGCCGATCTTCGATTATTTCGTCATCGCCACTGGCTCAAGTCGTCGACAGTTGCACGCTATCAGCGAAGATATCGACAACAAGCTTGAGAAAGAACTGAAAGACAAACGACTCAGTCGCGAAGGCTACGGCGATAGCCACTGGATTGTGCTTGATTACGGAAATGTTGTGATTCACTTGTTCGACGAAGAGACACGCGAATACTATCGGCTGGAAGACCGCTGGGGCGATGCCGAGCGCGTTGACCTAAGTAATATCATCGGCAAAGACAACGAAGAGTAAAACCTCTTCTTGGTTTGTCCATAATTTTCGATCCATCACACGCACAACATTTCTGATCCCTACTGATGAATATTCTTGCTGAACTACGTCAACGATTTGATTCCGCGCTCTCCTCGATGGTCGAAGAGACATCGCCGCTGTTGGACATGATCCGCCCTGCAACGGACTCCAAGTTTGGAGACTACCAGGCCAACTGCGCGATGCCTTTGAAAAAACAGCTAGGCAAAAACCCGCGTGAGATTGCTCAAGACATCATCGACAAGCTCGACGTGGCCGATATGTGCGAGACGCCAGAGATTGCCGGACCAGGCTTCATCAACCTGAAACTGAAAGACGATTGGATTACCCAACAACTGGTGGCTTCGGTTGGCGATGACCGATTGGGCGTACCGAAAGTTGCCACACCGAAAACTTACGTGGTCGATTATTCGTCGCCCAATGTGGCCAAACCGATGCATGTTGGACATATTCGTTCAACCGTGATTGGCGACACGCTCAGCCGCGTACTTCGTTTCTTAGGGCACAACGTGATTTCCGATAATCACCTGGGCGACTGGGGCACGCAATTCGGAATGATCATCTACGGCTACAAACATTTTCGTGAGGATGCCGCCTACCAACAGAACCCGGTTGCCGAACTCTCGCGGATTTACCGCTTCGTTCGCAAGATCATGGATGTGCTCGAAACCCAGGCTGCCCTCCCCAAACGCAAACTGGCCCTGGCGGATCAAGCGGATGAGATCGAAAATCGAAAATCAAAAGAGCCGACCGGTGATAAAGCGGCAGATAAGAAAGCGGCCAAAGATCTACGCAAGCTTGAAGGTCAACACAACAACGCCAAAGGTGCCATCGCTGAACTAGAAAACAAACTTGCCGATCTGCAAGCCGATTCTGATTTAATGGCCCTCGTCAAAGAACATGCAAAGATTAACACGGCAGTTCTTCAGGAAACGGTCAAACTCCACGAAGGCGATGAAGAGAACTTAAAACTCTGGCACGAGTTTTTGCCCAAGTGCCGCGATGAG
Organism: Blastopirellula sp.; assembly: GCA_002733575.1. GTDB lineage: Bacteria > Planctomycetota > Planctomycetia > Pirellulales > Pirellulaceae. The sequence continues at coordinate 16,981 of NVWB01000022.1, forward strand.
ATTCAACGCGTTTATGATCGATTAGACATCACATTCGACGTGGAATACGGCGAAAGTTTTTATCACGACCGCCTGGCCAATGTCGTCTCGGACTTTGAAAAACAAGGGCTGGCCAAACAGTCAGAAGGGGCCACGTGTGTATTCCTGGATGGATTCAAAGCCCCGATGATCATTCGCAAGCAAGATGGTGCGTTCCTCTACGCAACCACCGACTTGGCCACGATTCAGTATCGAATGGAAACCTGGAAACCAGACGCGATGCTCTATGTGGTCGACCATCGCCAAGGCGAACATTTCGATAAACTCTTCGCCGCCGCCAAACTCTGGGGCTGTGCCGATGTCGAAATGAAACACATTAGCTTCGGAACCGTGATGGGCCCTGATGGCAAACCGTACAAAACCCGCTCTGGTGATACCGTGGGTCTAGAAGGATTGCTCGATGAAGCGGTCTCTCGCGCGTTGACGATTGTTTCGGACAATGATGACAAAAAAGAAACGCCTGATTTCTCTGACGCTAAACGAAACACGATTTCAGAACTAGTCGGAATCGGCGGGCTAAAGTATGGCGATCTCTCACAAAACCGCGAGACCGATTACATCTTCAGCTACGAAAAAATGTTGGCCCTCAACGGCAACACGGCCACCTACATGCAATATGCGTATGCCCGTGTGCAATCGATTTTCAGACGTGGTTCGATTGACATTGAGCAACTCAGAGAGAATGCCAGTGGCCTACAACTCAATCACCCGGCAGAGCGAACTTTGGCGGTAGCCATCCTACGTTTCGCGGAAGCATTGGATGATGTCACGTTCGATTATCGACCCAATTTGCTGACCAACTACCTGTTTGAAGAACTGGCCAAGTCGTATTCAACCTTCTTCGCAAATTGCCCTGTGTTGAAAGCCGAAGATGATGTGACAAAAGAAAGTCGGGCACTATTGTGCGATTTAACCGCCAGGGTCATCCAGCAAGGGCTGCAACTTTTGGGAATCTCTACTGTCGAGAAAATGTAGCACGATGGCAACTAGCGATCAAAAAATATCGCCTGAACTTGATACCATTCATGTGGGTCATGCCACTTCGGTTCTTGCCACTTGGGCCGATGATTTGGTCGATACCATCGTCACCAGCCCGCCCTATTATAAGCAGCGAGACTACCAAGGCGATGAGCAAATAGGGCTCGAAAAAACACCAGGCGAATATGTCGCAGCACTAACGGATCTATTCCAAGAAGCCTATCGCGTAACCAAACCGAGCGGTAGTTTGTGGCTGGTGATTGGCGACAAATACGACAAAGGCGAACTACTTGGCATGCCCTGGCGCGTGGCGTTGGCCTTGAAAGACATTGGCTGGCGACTACGCAGCGACGTGATTTGGCACAAACCGAACGCGATGCCATCGAGCGTGAAGACCCGGCCGACGACCGATCATGAATACATTTTCTTTTTCACCAAGAGCAAAGAGTATCACTACGATGCCGATGCGATCCGCGAACCGCATGTGACCTTCAGCGAAAACAGCAAGATGAAAGGGGGCCGCAACCACTTTCATAAACGAAACAGCACGCCAGAAGCAGGCAAGAATAGCGGAGACAGTAACCTGCACGATGGTCGTTGGGATCAGGCGTTTCATCCCAAAGGTCGCAACAAACGAACCGTGTGGTCGGTCTCACTCTCAAAATTCCGCGAGGCCCATTTCGCCGTCTTCCCTGAAAGCATCGTCGAAACCTGCATCAAAGCCACGTGTCCTGAAGATGGAATTGTACTCGACCCATTCCTCGGCAGCGGCACCACCGCCGTGGTCGCTAAACGACTTGGCCGCAAGTACCTCGGCATCGACCAATCGGCTGAATACACCGAAATGGCCCAGCGAAGAATCGATGCGGCCAGTGAAACGACTAGTTCCAAACAAAAGACGCTTGAGTTTGACTAGAGCATTTCTAATACCGCTATTCTGCTGTGAAACCTTCTGTCTCTTGCGAGACTGAAAAACTTGCGTCTCGAATTGACCTATCTGCTTAAAAAATCCGCCAATTAGTTAGAGACCTTGTATTTGGGTAAGAATCAGGAATTCAGGGTTCCTTTATCTCCTGGCTTCACCTATACCTAGAACCACCTGCATACGTGATGGAGTATGTGGATGATTTTCACTAGGTAAATTTAGTGTGGATATTGGACTAGCGATTCGCCCTTTTCAAGTTGAGCGAGCAGGAAATGTACCGTTTTCCTTATATCACTGATTATGTGAACGAGGTTTTTGCGAAAGAGAAGACCCACTGGGACTTCATTTTGCTAAGGCCAGTGTTGCTGGTCGCTTACTTTTTTATTCGGTTTATTTTGTTCCCACTCAAGTTTGTGTTTCACCGAGTGCCCTATGGTTTTGAGGCATTTTTTATCGACCGGAGCATGGCGTTTGGGATGAAGTATTTGGCTCGTCATGATGCGGCAGAACTGTTTGTGCGGCATGTGCAGATCGAACCACTTTTATATCGGCACATGCTGACGCAAGAAGGAGAACCGCCTGTAAAAGAAGTACGGAAGCTAAATGGAATTGATGGCGACTTTGGCGTCGAAGATATAAAGACTCTCGTCAAAAACAACCTGACCATTGGGCACGATCTACTCTCGTACGAGTTAGTGGACCGCTTTGACAAGGATACTTTTCTAAAGAACTTAGATTACATTCGATCTATCAAGCCAGGTAATCACGATCAATTTAGCAAAGGGGCACTGGAAGAGAATCGCAAACACTCGTTTCAGCTTCTAGGTGCAACAAATCTCGTGATGCTGGTGGTGACTGCCATTACCGTGTTTGGTGATTTAAGAACCACCGTTACCGCTTTGAACTCGTTCGGTTCCGATTCTATTTTATTGTGGTGCATGAAACGAATTTATGCAGAGAATCAGGCGGTACAGATTGACTTAGAGTTTTTCATGCAAGAAGTAAACAACCGAGGGCACTACAACAGCAGTGCATTTTTCTCGAACCCTAGTCAATATCTGTACTACCATATTGTCTTCGATGAAGTGGTGTATGACATGCTGCAGAATCAACCTATTCAATCAAAGATTGCGTAAGACTCATGCAGTGCTATATCACACAAACGGCCTCGTACTTGCCGGGGCCAGCAGTTGAGAACGAAGATATTCAAAAGTATCTAGGGACAATCGATGGCGACGCAGAAGTAATGCCGGCGGTGCTCTCAATGAACGGTATCCTCACACGTCACTATGCCCAAGATCAACAGCAACAAAAGACGCACGATGTCTATGGCTTGGGCGCCAATGCAGTTCACAAATGCTTGGCTGAATCTCAGGGAACCAACCCAACTTACCTGGCCACTGGCACAACTTACTCACCCCTGGCCGCACCAGGCTTTGCGTCAATTTTGCATAGCCAATTGCAAGATAGAAATGTATTGAATCACCCGGTCGAGATCAGTTCGCATTCTGGCATTTGTTCTTCAGCAGCCACCGCCATGGTTGGGGCAATTCGCGCGGTCAGCAGTGGCCAACATGACTCGGCCCTTTGCGTTGGTGCTGAACATGCTTCGGAAGTCTTGAAAGCGTCGAAGATTCGCCCGGTCGATGATCGTGATCAACATACGAATTTGCGTAATAGTCAGTGGTTTATGTCGGTGTTTCTGCGGTTTATGCTTTCCGATGGAGCCGGTGCGTTTCTGCTAGAAAACAAACCGAGTGCCGACCGACTTTCGTTGAAAGTGAACTGGACGCATTCGCAGTCTTATGCACACGAAACACCACTTTGCATGCAGCTCGATAATAGTACGGCCCAATTGAGCCAAGACATCTCGGTTTTATCGCGTCATCTTGTTCCATCCGCCAGCCAGTTCTTAAACAGTGCGATAGAAACGAATCAGGATGACCTTGATTCGTACACAATGGTTTTGCCCCACATGTCGTCCTTCTTTTTTCGCCGCAAGATGGAACGCGTCATTGCCCGTAATTGTGCCGATCCAGATAACCCTGTTCCGTATTGGACTAACCTGGCAACCGCTGGCAACACGGGTGCCGCCAGTATTTACCTTATGCTAGATGAATTTATCAAGCAGCACGATCTATCAGATGGAGATCGTCTATTGCTGTTTGTGCCGGAGTCTGGCCAGTTTAATTATGTGATGGTGAGCCTGACCGTGGTACTGCCATGACAAATGAAAACCTTTCACAGGATAAAAGTAAGCCCCAACTTCGGTTGGCCATCATCGGCGGTGGCAGCAGCGGGCTCATCAGCCTGAAAAATTCGCTCGATCTGCTGCCAGACTGGGAGATTGTTTGCTTTGAAAAATCGGACCAGATTATTGGCTGCTGGGGAAACCCCTATCCGCAATTTGTTTCGACTTCAACAAAGTACACCACACAGTTTGCCTGTTTTCCAAAGTTCGATGCCCTGTGTTTGCCAGATCACGGAGCAAGCCGGAGTGAGTTCTTTCGTGATGATGAATATGGGCAATACCTTGAGGAATTCGCCGATGAGTTTGCATTGCGGTCTCATATCAAATTGAAAACTTCGGTCGAAAACATCTGCCGAGATGCAGAAGATGCCGGTTGGAATTTAACGATACGAGATGGCAGCCAAACGGAAGCAGAGACTAGAGAAGAACGATTTGATCATGTAATTCTTTGTACTGGTCTGGCAGCCCAGCCGAAGCAGATTGATAGCGAGATCGAGTCTCTTTCGGTAGCAGAATTGAATCACGCCAAGGGCTTGTCCCATATCAAGGATAAGAAAATAGTCGTTATCGGCGGTGGCGAATCCGCAGTCGATTACGCCAATCGACTTGCTCGACCGGAGTTGAAAAACGAAGTCTATCTTTCACTCAAATCAGGCATTCGAGTCAGCCCCCGTTATCATCCCATACGGAGTGTGCCTTCTGATTTCTTGCGTAACCGGTTGATGCTGTCGATTCATCCCGATATTCGCAACTGGATTGGTCAACGGTTTGTCGAGTGGCGAATCCAATATCAGGAAACCTTCGAGTGGTTGTTCCCTAAGTCAAAGGGAGAGAGCGAACCTGCTGAAACATCGCAGGAATCCATCAACCAGAACCGTAAAGACTGGGCCTATAAGCTGACTAAAACAGCCAAAGATGACTTGTTCAATATGTTTCATAACAAGAGCGATGACTTTTTGGATGCGGTCGGCGATGATCGGATCTCTATCATCGGTGAATCAATCGATAATCGATTCACGACATTCCATGAATATGATTCTGATCAAGAGATTGAAGTTCGACCTGATTTGATCGTGCCAGCAGTCGGGTATCGTTCGATATTAAATGAACTCTCCGAAGGGGAAATTCAACTCCCGGACTTCTACCTGGGGTGCTGTCACGTGAATTACTCTGACTTGTTCTTAGTCGGATTTGCTCGACCGATCATCGGCAACATACCGACGATCAGCGAAGTTCAGGCCCAGTTTGTGTGTGGCATGATTGATGGAAAATATCAGCGGCCTGAGGAGATTGAAGCCATTCACCGTGCCGACTCGGACTTCAGAAAATTGCGCTATAAAAACCTGAATCGAGAGTCGGTCTATCCTGTGGAGATGTTTCCCTATTGCGATCATCTAACACGGTTGATGCACACGTTCCCAACCGTGAAATCGGTAGGCTCACTATTCGCCTGGTGTCGAATGCAGCTTGCACCAGCCACTACGCTGCATTACTTGAGAGATGAGACAGCGGTTCGTGATTCATCAAAACCAGTGCCGATCTATATGCCGCCGGTTTTGATTGCCATTCTGCTGGTACTAAAGCCGATCAGTTGGTTTTACTCCGCATGCTCGTGGATTCGCCAGCGTCTTTCATCTTGATTGCAAGCGAACCTTGAGCCCATACTTGGGTGTCATGGTCAAATGTGCGGCCATTTGATGATAGTCGCTCTCATCCACTATCACTTGAAATCGCTGTGAGATAGTGGCCAAAATCACCACTAATTCTAAAACGGCAAAATGTATTCCAATGCAAGTTCGGGGTCCGCCGCCAAAGGGAATATAGGCGTACGATGAGCGCCGGTTTTCCTCGTTGTCAGGCTCAAATCGTAATGGATTAAATTTGTTGGGCGCTTCCCAGAAGTTTTCATGTCGATGTAGTGAATATCGGCTGAATGCAATCATGGCACCTTTGGGCAAACGGGTTCCGCCGAGTTCCACTTCATTGATTGTGTTGCGGTTTTCAAACCAGAAAGGAGGGTGCATTCGCAATGTTTCGTCGATCACCATCTTGGTATATTTCAACTTGGGAACATCTTCCATTGTCAGTGGACGATTTCCTATCACTTGATCGATCTCGTCAAATAGTTTTTGTTGAACCTCTGGGTTTTGGTGCAGTTCATAAAAGATCCACGTTAATGCGGCAGACGATGTTTCGTGCCCTCCGATGATCATTCCCAAGACTTCTTCCCTGATCTCAGTGTCGTTCATTGGTGTACCACTATCTTCGTGCTTTGCCTGCAACAAGAGACTCAGTAAGTCATTATGTTGGGTGGTGTTACGCCGGCTATCGATCATTTCTTGCAAGAACCCATGAAAGCCCTTGAGTGCAGTGCGAAGTTTTAAATTGGTCGGCGAAGGAAACCACGGGCGAGTCACAATCGGAAGCGGTGGCTTCGCACTATAGTGATTAATGATCTGGGTCCACTGACTAATATCGTCACTGTTTTGCGTGAACCCATCATGAAAGAAAGCCCGGCCTGCGATTTCAAGTGTCAGATGGTTCATCTGATCCGCAAGATCAAAAACTTTATGGTTGCGGCAACTCTCTTCCCATTGGTCGGCGAGTGTGGAAGATGCACCAATCATCATTTGAAAATAATTATTCACTGCCGCATGGCCAAACATCGGCTGCATCAGCTTACGTTGTCGTTTCCACTTTTCCCCTTCCGAGACAACGAGCCCATCTCCAAACGCATTGCTGAATCGATTGTAAATGATGCTGTTCTTATCAAACGACTCATGCGTATCCATCAGCACTTGCTTAACCAGGGCCGGATGATTGATCAAGTAAAAGTTGAATAGCCCTCGATAGTGAATAAAATCTCCGTAGTCAGAAACCAGTCGATCAAAAAAACAAGCCGGATTGCCTGCGATCATCCATTGCTTGTAGAGCCATGGCGGCCGAACGAGTTTGCCTGAGAAATCTTGACTGCTCTGATTCATTACTTTCTTTTCCTGGGGCTAAAGCCAACCAGGCTAGGTGACTTCGTCCCTGCTGGGACTAAAAAACCCTAAACCTTACTCTTCATCTCAATTTCAAACCCTTTACGTTTTTCACGGCCCACAAAGCTTTGGGCTTGTTGGTCATCGACGATTTTTTCGGCCGTGGGATCCCATTGAATTTTTCGGCCCAAGCGTGCGGCGATGCCGGCCAGGTGGCAGGTGGTGAGTGCGCGGTGGTGGGTGAATATGTCGGAGATCGGTTGCACGCGGTCGACGACGCATTCAAAGAAATTGCGGAAGTGATCGGTCAGCGGACGACCTTTATAGGCTGTTTGCATCGCGTCTTCCGGTAGTGGATTGGTGGCCAGGTCTTCGACCGGTTTGCCTGTTAGCCTGCCGCGATTGACAAAGATTCGGCCTTTGGTTCCTTCAAACAAAATCCCGTTGCCTTGATCGTGGCGGATATTGAGTTCGATGCCGTCGGCATACATGACCTTGATCATGAATTCGGTGGCCGTGTTGTAGCGATCTGGTTCAGTCGGATGGCCATCTTTAAAGGGAACCGGATGCTTGACCATGATCGGGTCAATCGAAACGGGGCCTGTCTCGTCTTTGCCCATGCCCCACGTGGCGATATCGACATGATGGGCACCCCAGTCGGTTAGTTTTCCGCCAGAGTATTCGTACCACCAACGAAATTCATAATGATTATTCGACCAGAATTTGGTCTCGTTCTTGTTGCCCGCCAGTCGACGATAAGAGGCTTCCGGTGCCGGACCAAGCCACTGGTTCCAATCAAGATTCTTGGGTGACTGCACGGCTGGAATTTGTGGGCTGGTCGGGGCGCCGCCAACACTGCAAGTCACTTTTTTGATTTCCCCGATTCGTCCCTGCTGAATCATGGCAATCGCTTTGACAAAGGTGCCGCTACTTCTTTGCTGGGTTCCAATTTGTACGATTCGCCCGGTTTCGCGGCAGACTTCTGACATCTGCTGCCCTTCTTCAATGGTCAGTGTCATCGGTTTTTCGCAGTAGATATCTTTGCCAGCAAGCATGGCTTCAATCGCAATTTTTGCGTGCCAATGATCGGGCGTAGAGATATGGACAATATCGATATCATCGCGGTCAAGAATCTTCCGGTAGTCGGCAACGCTATCTGGCTTCTCGCCTCCCCAGGCTTGAATCAATCCAGAAGCACGATCTCGAATCTCGGAATCGGCATCACATACGGCAACGATATCGCCATATTTGGGAAACTCTTTGCCCGAGCCATAGCCTCCGTTGACACGTCCCCAACGACTTCCAGTGCCGATCGCCGCGATTCGTGGACGATCATTTGGGTTAGCGAACCCGTGTGCTCGCCCCGATAAACCGGTCCAGATTGCAATACCAGAGAGTGCAGACGATTTCTGTAAGAAACGTCGACGGTTGACTTGCGTTTGAGACATGTGGATTCCTTGTCCGATCTGAAAATAACAATTCGTTTGGGATGATGATAGAAATCGAAGTCGATTTGTCGTGTGATTTATGATTATGATTATAACTGAACCAAGTTCTGTCGGCAACTTTATACATTTTGGGTGGCAGCGATGACGATTCCGGAGTTGGCTAGGCTTCGGGATCAAACGTGTTCGGAACGTCGTCGGTGTGGCCGAAGGCCATCAGAGGTTACAGAGGCCAAGAATTCACCGACTGTAGTCAATCACTACCGCCTTCGTTCTTCCTCCTCGCTTACGCTTCGCGCTTGAGATTGGGGAAAATCCCCTAAGATGATTCCGTCTTCTCAATTTCATCCGCTCGCTGTAAACGTTGATGCAACAGGCGGCGGATGACTACTGCTATTCCAAACGGCAAGGCAACCGAGATGGCCGATGCGATTAACAGCCATTCTTGTTCGGCAGCCACTTCACCAAAGATCGAATAGCCAAGGGCAATTCCCAGATTGGCAAGTAAGGCTGGCAATAGAAATCGCCGCCAGGAAAGTTGATTCAGCCCCATCAGTAATACGGTTGCTTCCGCCAGAATCGGAAGTGCTCGAGTTAGCACGATGAGGATGCTTCCATACTTCTCACTGAATTTTTGCATCGCTGCTAGATCTTCTCTTGCCGCAAATCGCTGAGCTAACCGGGGCCCAAATTTGCGGGCCAGCCAAAAACCGAGAACAGCCCCGACATTGAGTCCTGCGAAAGAGACCACGGTTCCCCAAAGCCAGCCAAGTTGTGATCCGCCCAGTGTGCTGACCAAGCTTGAAGGAACTGGCAACAAGATATCACTGGCCAACAGCCCAAAAACAACTGCCGCACTTACACTGGCAGATGGCGGATGTTGCTGCCAGTTTTCAAAATACTGTTCAATCCCGTGCCCGAACAGCAAAAATGGGAGCGTGGGTACCAACAGGATCAAGAATAAAATCAGCAGTTGGCCTCGCAATTTGCGATACGACATTGTTTGAGAGTTCGTGTTCAAAGCAGATGGTTTCATGTGCAAACAGGAGAGGATTGTTAAACTTTAACGCACTAAATGCGGTTGTCTGGCTATAAATACGAGTATTAATAAGCCACTTGTATACTGCCTTTTATCGTTTGAGATTAAAAAATCCCTTAATTATTTGCAAACTATTTCCTTCGAACCAGGTCGCAACTATCTTATATGAAGCTACTTTACATATAGTTATCGTTGCATTTGATTTAGTTTGGGGTATTCTGAACTAATACTTCTATTTATTAATCATCTTATCCAAATTTACATTTGGGTAAGTTAACAAAATCAATATTTGGTTTTTACAACACTGCGAGGAAGCACAATGTCAATTAGGTTATTATTTGCTCTAGGCATAATGCCATTGTTAGCAAGTACAGCATCGGCTCAATGGTATCATAACTCAGGAGCAAAAGCCGCGACTATTGAGGAAAGCCACGCACGGGGTCTTGCGGATGTTGTTCGTTCTTCAGCCGAAGCGAACTTGAACAATTCTGCGGCAGCCATCAATGTGGAAGAGGCGCGTTCAAAGTACATCGCCAATCGGAACGAGGCCCAACAAGTATATTTTGAAATGCGTCGTCGGAACGATGCCTATCGTAAAGAAAAAGCGGGCCCTAAACCAACTAGCGAGCAACTCTTTCGCTTGAACAAACAGCGGGCACCCAAACGATTGTCCAACGCTGAAATCGATCCACTGACGGGCGAAATTGCATGGCCATTTCTTTTGACCGATACTCCGTACAGTGAACATCGAACAAAGCTTGACAAAGCATTTACCGCCAGGGCCGAACATGGTTCGTATTCGAGTGTTTCTCAGTACAACGAGGTAACCAGCACAGCGAACGATATGAGCGACCTGCTGAAAAGTAAGATTCGTGACTATAAACCTCAAGAGTATACGAACGCGAGCTCATTTATGAAGGCATTGATTTACGATGCCCAATTCCCATCGGGTTAATCGTGATCGCCTTTTATTGCCTTACTATCTTAAAACGAATCGACTTACTTTCCTTGGAGAAAGCAAATGAATAAACGAATATTATCAGCCCTATTTTTGCCACTTATCGCCGTGAGTGCGGCGATGGCTCACGACGGTGACGTCGATAAATTAATCAAGCAACTCTCCGCCGATGGCGAAGCGGCCATTGTAGCGGCAGACGAACTGGCAAAATACCCTGGCGATGCAGATCATGCTGTGCCAGCTTTGATCAAAGCCTTGTCTAGCAAAGATGCCGAACTGCGTTGGCATGCTGCTCGTACCTTAAGTGAATACGAAGTAGACGCTGCCCCAGCGGCGGCCGCTTTGACCAAAGCACTTGCCGATGACAACGCAAAAGTAAGAGCCTATTCAGCGTATGCTTTAGGTCAAATGGGCGATGCTGGTCTCGTAGCGGTTCCTGAATTGATCAAACTGATTGGCAGTAAAGATGTACTGGTACGCCGGGCCGCTTTGCGTGCGATTGACAACCTTGATACAGATCAAGATGTCACGTTGCCTCTCTTGGTAAAAGTATTGGAAGACGCCGAACCATCGGTAATTATTCCTGTGCTTCACGAACTAGCTGAAGCGGGCATAGATTCGTTGCCTCGCTTGATTACCGCATTGGATAACGAAAAAGCTTGTTATTGGGCTTGTTTAGTGATCGCAGAAATGGGGCCAGATGCAGCTCCTGCGGTTCCTGCATTGATCAAGGTCTTGAAACATAGCGAACCATATACTCGCGTGCAGGCTTTGATCGCCTTGGGCGAAATTGGACCAGCAGCTTCCACGGCTGCGGATGCCGTGAGCCAATTGTTGGCGAATAATGATTCAACTGCTGTTCAATATGGAGCCGCATTTGCTTTAGGTTCGATGGGCGACAAATCTGCCATTGGTGCATTAAAGAAGTCTGCCCAAAGCGACGATCCGTTTCTTAAAATGATCAGCACTTGGGCCATTGCCATGCTCAACAAAGATGACAAGGTGGCCGTCCGTAAAGCAGCCAAAGTTTTGGTTCTCAACTTGAAACACGAACAAGCGAATGTGCGTGCTGCTGCCGCGCGATGTTTGGTTCGCTTAGAAGCACCACAAAGAATCGTCGCGCCGATGATGATCGAGGCATTCAACGATGGCGACCCTACAGTTACCGCAAATATGCGTGCTGCGATTGTCGCTTATGGAGCCAAATCGGTTCCACGTGTACTCATAGCCTTGGAAAAGGAAGAACTTCGTTTGCACGCACTTGATATCTTGCGTCAGCTTGGTTCGGCTGCCAAAGATGCAGTTCCTGCTTTGACGAAGATGGTATCCGATGACGATGCAGAAGTACAAAGTGCGACATTAAAGGCTCTTGCTGCCATTGGGCCAGATGCCGCACCGGCTACGGGCGCGATTGCCAAATTGTTGGCAAGCGATTCAGAAGATCTTCAACAAGATGCCCTGTTTGCCTTGGGTAGCATCGGTGAAGGGGCTGCTGGTGCTGCAAAAAGTATTTTGCCGCTGCTCAGCAGCGAAATCGAGTTCACCAAAGTGGCCGCCGGTTGGGCACTTGCCCAAATTGCTTCAAGTAATGCCGATATGGCAGAAGCTGCTGTACCTGCCTTGATTGCTGGACTAAGCGACAGCAATGAATTAGTACGGGCCGAATCCGCAGCAGCACTTGGGCTATTCGGCAAACATGCCAGTTCCGCCGCTGGTGCTTTGAAAACAGCAGTCAAAGATAACCATGCCGAAGTTCGAGCCGCTGCCAGAAAAGCTCTGAAAGCAGTTCAGTAATTCGCTTTGAGAAAACGGAAAAGCTAAAAAAAGGCCCTCGTACATTTTTGCACGAGGGCCTTTTTCATTCGAGTGCGTATTTTCTCCAATCACAAGCAGATGATGAACTCCATTTGAGTTCCGTGAATTCTTGACCGCTGTAACCTCCGATGGCCTAACGGCCACACCCAAATTATATCTCTTACTTCAATCAGGCCCGGTCAATGGGGAAGGCCAGCACTTCATCAATCGATTGTTTGTCGATTGCCAGCATGGCGAGTCGGTCCAACCCCAGGGCCACGCCAGCACAGGCAGGTAGGCCGTGCTGCATGGCTTCTAATAGATGGCTTGCTTCAGGCAGCGGCGGTTTGCCATCGTTGATGCGGAGTTGATTGGTCTTCTGATTTCTTTCTTGCAGAAGCGCAGGGTCCAACAGTTCGCAGTACCCATTGGCCAGTTCGATGCCTTTGACGTAGAGTTCAAATCGCTGGGCCACCGCAGGATTGGTGCCGCGCACTTGGGCCAACGCGGCTTGTGTGGCCGGGTAGTTGTACAAGATCACTGGGCAATGGGTGCCAAGGTGCGGTTGAACTTTTTCGACCAGCAACAGATCCAGTAATCCGTCATGGTCTTCGACTGTGATCGAAGCGGGGATGTCGATGTTCATTTCGATCAAGCGTTGCATTAATTGTGGGCCGGTGATTTCGTGCGGGTCGACATCGGCATATTTTAGAAACGCATTTTGATACGTCAGCTTTTGAGCCAGACCACGCTTGAGCGTCAAGTCGGCCAGTTCTGACAACAGCTCCATGCCTGCGTGCATGTCATCGCCGGTGCGATACCATTCGACCATCGTGAACTCGGGGTTATGCAACCGGCCAGTTTCCCCTGCACGAAACGCTTTGCAAATCTGATAAATGGCATCGGCTCCAGAGGCCAACAGCCGCTTCATGCAAAACTCGGGCGAAGTTTGCAGCCAGTAGTTTTTGCCTTGCTGCGGATGACGCGGGTCATTCGGCAGTGTGACGGCAATGGGGTCTAGATATTGATCGATCACAGTATCACGCGAGAGCAGCGGGGTCTCGACTTCGATAAACTTTTGGGTATCGAAGAACTGGCGAATCGTTTTGAGTAATTGGGCCCTTTGCTCTAAGGTTTCAAGTGAAGCCTTGGCTGGCCATGTTTCTGAAGTCATTGCAAGTATTGCTGGATTAAGAGAGATAACGGAATCAAGAGGGAACGATTTGCCCCATCGGTTCTAACAAACAATAGAAAAAACACCAGATGGTTGAAAATTGTTGTAGAATAAATGCCAAGATTTGATCCTCTTCAAGCGAATAGATTTTCTGACAACATAACATCACTTGGGAATTTTTCATGTTTGGATTTTTGAATCCGCGAACGCAGCATCTTTCGTATCGCAGCCTTTATGCTCGGGGTTGTCAGCATTTGAAGTTGAGTTACGGGGTTCGTTCACTGGTGTTTCATAGTTTTGAGTCGGTGTTTTTATATGGCTACGCGGCCGATGTCGGGGCGTTTGATCGAACGAAGGTGCCGGCCAAACGATGTTGTAAATTGCAGGCAAGTAAAACTTTGCTGGAACAACCAGATCGGGTTTACGGTGAGTTCACTGCATCGCTGAGTATGCTACTGACTTCGATCAAATTGGAAGACGATATATTAGACAACAATTCGATGCTGGCTCGCACGGCCAAGTTTGGATTACGCAAACCGATCCAAAATACGAATGCCTATTTTTCGACAATTGATGCTCGGTTCGAAGAGAAGACTTCGTCTTTCATTCAAGAGCACCACAACTTGGAACGCAGTAGCCGATCAGTTACCGTCGAAGAATTGGCGAAGCCCACGGCGGACGGGTTTGGATACATGTTTGAAATGTACTCGCATCTGCCCAAGTTAGAAGGGCATCGAGAATCGTTACGCACGCTCGGCAATCATGTTGGGTCGGCCATCATCGCGTATGACTGTGGAGTCGATTGGAAACGTGATCACCGCAACAGCGATTTTAATCCGGTGACCTGTGAAGCAGAAGCGAGAGAAGCGTTGCGTTTTTCGGCCCGAGAGCTTAGGGCAGCAGCCCGATATGTGCAGCCGATCATTGACGATGACGATGGCATCAGTGCTGAAGTGTTAGATACAGTTGCGGATCGTGTCGAACATCAAGCAGGCGACCAGGGAGAACCGCAGGAACCGTTTCAACCCAAGAAAGAAGGATGCGGGAACAATTGTAGTGAAATTGGGCTCAATTCCTGCTGTCTTTGTGGTGACGCTTCTGGAACTTGTTGCTGTGAAGGAGGGCTCGAATTGTGTTGCGGTTGTTGTTAGGGCACAAAAAAAGGCGAACGAGCTAGTCCACTCATTCGCCGATGGTGTTTCGTCATTCAACATCAATGTTTGATATCGAAGAATTATTTAACCTTGACTCGTTCTACATAATCGCCGGTTCGGGTGTCGACGCGGATGTTGTCGCCGATGTTGACGAAGATCGGGACGAGAATCTCAGCACCGGTGTCTACCTTGGCTGGTTTATTCACGTTGGTGGCCGTATCGCCTTTGGCGCCAGGCTCACAGTATTCGACTTTCAGCACCACATGGTTTGGTGGGGCCACGGTCATCGGGTTTTCATTAAACAAGGTCATTATACACTTCATGCCATCGGTCAAATATTTCCAGGCATCGCCCACCTTATCGGCACTTAGTTCGTATTGATCGAAGGTTTCGTTGTCCATAAAGACAAACATATCGCCTTGTTTGTAGAGGAATTGGCAGTCGGTTTCTTCCACATCGGCAGCTTCTAACGATTCGCCACCGCGATAGGTACGGTCTAGCGTGTTACCGCGAATCATGTTTTTTAGCTTACATTTATAGAGAGCACTTCCTTTACCCGGTTTGACAAAGTTAAATTCTGTAATCAAATAGGGCTCGCCATTGATCTGAACTTTCAATCCTTTGCGAAAGTCGCTGGTGTTGTACTGCACGTTTACTCTCTCTTTCGATATGCTGTGACTATCGGTTTCAATTTGTCAGGTGACAACTGTCGTTAGGCCGATTGTTTTTTGACTATGTATTCTATTTAGCGGCAGCCCGATTTCAGGCTTTTGTCGCCAGTATAGCACTTAATTGATTCATCTTGGAAATGCGTATTGTAACGAGCCAAAGCGATTCTGTCCGTAGCACTTCTGCCGCTGCGCGCGAATCGACCGCGATAAAACTGCCGGTTTGGCAGCAGGCAATGAAAAACGCGATCCGCAATATGGCCGATTTGGCCCGGTTTTTAGAGCTTTCAGATGACTCGATTGTTCAAGCAGAGGCCGCTGTGCAGCAATTTCCGCTGTTTGTGCCTCAAGCTTTTGCCGCCAAGATGGAAAAGGGGAATCCCAACGACCCGCTGTTGTTGCAGGTGCTGCCTCAACAGCAGGAAACTGTTGATACCAAAGGGTTTACGAGTGACCCGGTGGGCGATAGTTCGGCCACGTTATCGCCTGGATTGCTGCAAAAATATCATGGTCGGGCGCTGATGGTGGTCACTGGGGCCTGTGCAGTCCATTGCCGCTACTGTTTTCGGCGGCATTTTCCTTATTCTGAATCACCCAAGGGCCTGGAAGCCTGGTTGCCAGCGATTGAGCAACTGGCGGCGGATGACTCGATTCAAGAGATTATTCTCTCTGGCGGCGATCCTTTGACGCTGGTCGATGAGAAACTAGCGATTTTGGTGGCGGAACTAGAGAAAATCCCCCACTTACAACGGCTGCGAATTCACACGCGCTTGCCGATCATGATTCCTGAGCGAGTCAACAGTGACCTGTTGAGTTGGCTGACCGGTTCACGATTGACGCCTGTGATGGTGGTGCATGCCAATCATCCGCATGAATTAGATGAAGCGGTTTTGAATTCACTAGGGCAGATCGTCGATGCTGGTGTCCCTGTGTTGAATCAAGCGGTGCTACTGCGCGGCGTGAATGATGACGCGGATGTGCTGACGGAACTTTGCGAGCGTTTAGTGAATGCCCGGGTGATGCCGTACTATTTGCATCAGCTCGACAAGGTCACCGGCGCGGCCCATTTTGAAGTACCCAAAAAAACAGGCAAGCGACTCATACAACAATTGCATGGTCGCTTGCCTGGCTATGCGGTTCCTCGGTATGTTGAGGAAATTCAAGGGGATGTCGGCAAGGTTTCGATCCAATAATCGGACCGAAACCTGCCTACTTTTTTTTCTACGTTCACTACTCGGCAAGTAGCTCTTTGATTTTTTCATCCAATGCTTTGGCGTTGGCAGGGCCTGAGCCAACTTTGACCATTTGGATTACCCCTTTTCGGTCAATCAGCACGACATGTGGAATCCCTGAGACAGCATAGTATTCGCTCAAGCGATTGTCTTTCGGTTGAATCCCGATGCGGTGTCCTAAGTCATGAGATTGTGCAAACTTTTCGAGTGCATCCAACTCAACTTTTACGTCGACTGTTTCTGTTGAGCGTACTGCTTTTTTCGCTTCAGCATCCCATTCGTAGTTATACTGTCTTGTTAAACCAAGGATCACAAGTCCTTCCTCAGCATGATCTTTATTCCATTCGGAAAGATGTGGGAAGGTTGCCACGCAGGGCCCACACCAAACAGCCCAGAAGTCGAGCAATACGACTTTGCCTTTGAGTTCGGCATCAATGAGCGGTGCGCCGTTGGTCCATTGATCGATTCCTAGTGGAATAGCGTCTTTACCGACAAGTTCGAGTAATTTGAGTTGTGACTCGATGGTTTGCTTGATTCTACTCAGGCTTCGAGTCGCTAAAGAGATGGCTGTTTTAGTGGATTCTTTTTCTGACTTTTCAGAAATCGCTTTAAAGTACTCTTCAAACTTGGCGAGACTTGCTTCGGCTTTCTTCGGGTTTGCACGGGCTTCGGTAGCCAACTCAGACATAACTTTTTGACCGTAAAGAGAGATGGCTTCCGTATCGTCAGGGTCTTTCGCTAATCGCTCTTCTAATTCTTTTCGTGTCACTTTTGCTAAAGCAATTTTACTTTTAAAATAAGGAATGGCATTCTCAACACGTGATTTCCAAGATTTTGCTTCGGCTTCTTCTGGCTTCACACTAGCGATAAACGCCGCAAGAGCTTCGAGGTGTTTTTCGGCTTTCGATGCGTCAGTTAATACCAGTGCGCGGAGAACTTTAAAGTTCGCATCGCCGAAAGCTTTGATGGCTTTAGCGTCATTAGGGTTCTCTTTCAGAGTAGCAATTGCCTCAGGGGCTTTAAGCAAGTCCGAAGGCTCTTCGGCCTGAACGATTGCCAACTGGCAAAGAAGTAAACTAAATGCAAGAAGTAAATTGAGGGGTTTCATGGTATTGGTCCACCGTAGGAGAGAAATGAAAGTAGGAGCACATATTGTGAAGGGTTCTAGCTAGTTGCCTGTTGCAACTAACAGTTCAATATCTAGGACAAGCGGCAAGAATGCAATTGTCAAATCGACTTTTTTGGAAAAAGATCGTGTGAGATAGGTCACATTAGCAAGATAAGTAGCGAAAAGAGGCTATACAGCGACTTTTTCCTTGTCTGTTTGGGAAAGTGGGACGCTCAGAGGCTCGTGTTTCAACAGAATTTCGCTCCTTTGATTGAGGGGCTACTTGAAGAAACTAGAAGCACGTCGGGGATTGATCTCGCGTTACTCTGTCGAGTTCTGCTATAACGGCCAAATCTGTGCCCTGTGATCGGTCGTTCAGGCTGGCAATCGATGCCAAACACCCAGCGAGCAGGCCGGGCATATTCCAACCAAACATATCCCAATCAGCGACATTTGTTATCTCCTGGAGCGGTCATTCGATGAGTAAACGACACGAACAAAAAAGATTAGATGATGATCTACAACTCGACCAATGTCTTAAAACCGAAGCAGGCAGGAGCCAACACTGGGCTGATCTACTGGGATATTGCCATGCAGATTCCATGTGCTCTCTCTTAGAGTCAACGCTTCATTTACCAGGTGATGTGATTGAATGCGGTGTCTATCGGGGAACTTCCTTAAGAAAAATCGGGAGAATGATCTCGGAGATATCGCCAGACAAAGAGTTGTTTGCTTGTGATAGTTTTGCCGGATTTCCGGAAGAAAAAGTAGGGCGAATTGATGTCGGTTGGTTTCGTTTCTTGTCGAGACTAAGAAAGAAATTTCAACTGGCTGATGATACGCCAGCG
This sequence comes from Blastopirellula sp., assembly GCA_002733575.1. Lineage (GTDB taxonomy): Bacteria > Planctomycetota > Planctomycetia > Pirellulales > Pirellulaceae. Next base: position 35,578 of record NVWB01000022.1, read on the forward strand.
CGAATGGAACAATTCTTTAGCATGTATAATATCAAGGGAAAGATCGTTAAAGGATTCTTTTCTGACACTCTGCAACAATTTAAACAGAATTCATTTTGTTTTATTCATGTAGATTGTGATATCTATGAATCGCACATTGAATGCCTAGACGAACTCTATCAAAATCTTGTTCCTGGTGGAGTAGCAGTGTTTGATGACTATGGCACAAAAGGGTGGCCCGGCGCAACAGTAGCCGTTGATGAATTTTTCTCTTCTAGAGACGAGGCGCCATCTCAATCGTTTGACCGAGAAACCGCAGCCTGGTATGTCCGAAAACCGCTCGCGTCAGTCCAAACCTCGGCAGACTTACAGCGGCAAGCCGGTTAGTCACCCATCATTAGGGTGTGAACCGTGAGTCGAAATTAAGACACTTCTTGGTGAACTCCCACATAAAATCTCATTCTTCTGATGCACTATTACGGAACATGAGACCGGGCGACAGCCTTGAACACTGAAGGTGTTCTACTCCAAAGCCCAGGGCACGCATCGATGCGGAGCATCAAGGCGTACCCTGGGTTTTGTTATCTATATCAACAACAACGCTGAAAGTGTTGCACAAATTGCAAGCATTGTGGTACCCCTACAGGGTACGTTTGTGGTGATTCACTTTCCCAGGGTGGCGCGACTTCGTCGCTGACCCTGGGCTGTGGAGTGAAACACCGTTGGTGTTTTTTTGAGAAGAGTAAAATTAATCGTCTTTTAATGCTTCACGAATAATCTTCTGAATATCAAACTCTCCCGAATCAATCGAATCCATGATCGAATCGATCATCGAACCGAGATCGTGTTCGTGGATTTTATTGATGATTCGCTCGATTTCCTCAGTGGTGTGCCCTTGCGCGCGAAGAAATTCAGTCAACTCAGGTAAGTCCTGTTTATCGTTCATATTCAGCGATTCCTGTTGTGTGAGATGAAGTCTTTATGAGACTGCCTAGCTAAAAAGATCGTCTGAGGCCCCTCTCGAAGTTAAAGTATAGGTTATAGTTGGGTTGAGATTTACCCTGTTTTTTGAGTCATTTCGGATAGAAAGCTCGAAAACTTGGTTCTGGCTTGCTATCTTAGAAGTTCCTCACTTGCTTGCCCCTGAACAGGAATTGCCCTCCGATGAAATTACTCAGCCGCTCTTTGTTGTCTCTCAGTCTTGCTTTGATCCTCTGTTCGCCAGTTGTGACCCAGGCTGAAGATTGGCCTGCTTGGCGTGGTCCCAACGGAGACAGCATCAGCAGCGAAAAAAACTTGCCGACCTCGTGGAGTGTCGACAAGAACATCGCCTGGAAGACACCCATCGAAGGCTGGGGCGGTTCGACTCCGGCGATCATCGGCAACACTATTTTTGTAACCACCAACACCGATGCTGGTGAGTTACAGTTATTGAAGATCAACAAGCGGAACGGCAAGCTGATTTGGAAACGATCTGTCACATCGGCTGAAACTCCGAGAGAAGCCCCGAAACGCAAGACGCAAAAATTTCATCGTTTGCACAACTTGGCCAGTCCTTCGCCCACCGTTCATGGCGAAATTGTCGTGGTTCACTTCGGCAACGGGCTACTGGCCGCTTACGACTTTGCAGGCAAGCAACTTTGGAATCATGACTTCCAAAAAGAATATGGGGCCTACAGTATCTGGTGGGGCCATGCCAACAGCCCGGTGATTGTTGGCGGCGAGTTGGTAATCTCTGTCTGCATGCAAGATTCGCTAGACGACCTACAAGACACGCCTGTGCAAAGTTATTTAGTGGCCCATGATTTGAAGACCGGTAAACTTCGTTGGAAATCAAAACGCATGACCGGCGCACATTCCGAAGAGGGCGATGCTTACACCACGCCGGTTTTGTTTTCGACTAACGGACAACAACAGCTAGTCGTGATGGGCGGCAATCAACTTGATGCGTATGACCCTAAAACCGGCAAACAACTTTGGTATTTGCCGGGCCTAGTTGGCGGCAGAACAATCACTGGCCCAACCATCGGCGGTGGTAAAATTTTATGTACACGCGGTCAGAAAGGCCCGATGATTGCAATCGAAGCCAAAGATTACTCTGGCCAACTGGGCAATGACGCGATTCAATGGGAAGTACCCAGTGGTACGTCTGATTCGCCTTGCTCGGTTATTACAGGCGGCATGGCGTTTATAGTCACTGACGATGGCATTGCCCAATGTTTTGATCTCAAAACCGGGAAACAACACTGGAAAGAACGTATTGGCGGTAAATTCAAAGCTTCGCCTGTAGTTGCCGATGGCCGTGTTTATTTCCTAAGCCTCGACGGCACCTGCACCGTGGTCAAAGTGGCCGCAGAATTCGAGCAAGTGGCCCAAAACAAGCTGCCTGACGACACGATTGCCTCGCCTGCAATCTCTGATGGAAGAATCTATCTACGTGGCAAAGAGTTTTTATGGGCCATTGAAAAATGAGTTCATCATTTTGAACAATATATATGTAGTGCTAGCAGGGCTTAAAAACCGCTCTGGTTTAGAATCTAGATATCCGGTACGATCTCTGTGTGTTTGTCTCGAATCTTCCAGCGATTTCGTATTGAAATGCTTGGATGATTAGAACGACAACGCAAAGATGACCGCGAGCATTCCTAAAAGACCAAGGACGATCCACCAAGTGCTTCGTCCTTTCCAGACAGAATTCTCGTGGATGATAAAATGACCACACTGTGGGCACACGTCGGCGTCTGCATAGATTTCGACACCGCACTCGGGGCACTGATCAACGTAGTCAGAGTCATCGTCTGAGTAGTCCTCATCGGTCCACTCTTCATCCTGATCATCGTTGTCCCATTCAGACGACATATTTTTTTCAACAATTCAAAACTGACTTTATATACCAACCCGTTTTCAAGATCGACTTTAACCTGTTCGATCTTGAGTCGATTTCGTCAAGGAGGACGGAAACGTGGAAACGATCAAAACTGCATCAATGGTAATTGTGTTAATGGCCGTAGGCTACGGTGTCTACACGGTTCTAAATCAATCACAACCCACTCCGTCTGACATGACCATGTCTGGCGGATTGGATATTGAGATGCCTGATATTGCCAGCGGAAACACTCCGCAGATGCCGACCATCGAACCGATTGAAGTCGATGGTTCCACCTTTGCCCCAGCCTACACCAGTTCGGCGAATGCTGATCCCACAGCGTCTGCACCTGGATTCAATAGTTTGCCTGGTGGGCCTGTTTCTGCATTACCGAACACTGAAGTATCAGCAGCCACGGCCAGCACTCCGCTACCCGTGTTCGATAATACAACACCGGCGAACCCTGCGTTAAACGAATCGACATTAACTATCCAACCGAATTCCAATCCGCCACTCTACGGAAATACCCAGGCCAGCTTGAACAATCCGCCGCTAGGAATCACCGCGATTAGTGCATCGCGTCAATTCGATTTAGATTGGCGATCAGCCGAGTTGCTGCTTGAGAAGCAAGAGATGTTCGAGGCCCTGCGCTCGCTTAGCAAATGGAAAAATCATCCCGAATTAACTTCAGTGCAAACGGATCAGTTGAATCGTTTGTTAAGCCAACTTGCCGGCTCCGTGGTTTATTCGACCGACCACTTAATGCGTTCGCCACATATTGTGACCCAAGGCGAAACCTTGAAAACGATTGCGAGCAAATTCCAAATTTCCCCGGTGCTCTTGCAACGCATCAACGGGCTAACAGCAACACAAATTCTATTGAGCGGACAACGCCTGAAAGTCATGCAAGGGCCATTTGCTGCCAAGTTAGATTTAACTCACAACGAGTTAGTGCTCTCAGTCGATGGTTGTTACGCAGGCCGATTCCCGCTTTCGGTTGCCAACGAAGCAGCAGTACAAACGGGCAATTTCAGTTTGATTCGCAAAGAAGAGAACCCTGACTTTTATGATGCAACCAAAAGCCAAGTACTCACATCGACCGATCCAGGCAATCCCTTCGGAAAATACCGCATGCACTTAGATGGGGGAATGAGTATTCACGGAACCCAAGCACCCACCGGCGGATCAATCAGCCTGAGCCCGCGTGACATTGAAGATGTGTTCAGTATCTTAACCGTAGGATCACGCGTCGAAGTAGTACGCTAGGGCAAGCAACCGGGTAGCCCAGTTTGCTCGCAAACTGGGTTGACGAAGTCAACAAGAGCTCGCACATTTTTCGGTTTAATATCTGGTAGGGTGGATGGAATCTTTATTTTCATCCACCTTCAAACCGTTTTCTATTGCCGTTGATTATCAAGGATGTGTGTTATGAAATTATTTTCTTTTTTCATTTATGGGCTGGCGTTTTTTTTCCTATTTGAAGCAAATCAAACAATGGGATTGGAAGCTGAACTTCAAATACTCTCGGTGCACACTCAAGCTGTGGAAGTTGTTAAATTCAGTCCCGATGGGAAATATCTAGTAAGTGCGGGAGAGGATAATCGAGCCATTCTATGGAATCTTAAATCAGGTAAAATTGCTCGAGTTTTATCAGGTCATTTCGATCAGGGTGTGAAATGTATTGATATTAGTTCAGATGGAACACTTCTTGCATGCGGCAATGGTGATGGCACTCTCAGAATATGGAATGTGAATACTGGAAAGTGTACGCAAACAATAAAAGCTCATACGGAGTCTGTCTTTGCTCTGGCTTTTACATCTGACAAGTCAAAAATCATAAGTGGTGGACATGATGGAAAGATTTTTATTTGGAATGTAGAGAATGGGCAAATGCTTCTCAGCATAAAACCACCCGAGACCACGACATCGATTAGCTCTACTTTAAATGGGAAAATTACTTTTAGCTCTCAAATCCACAGTGGTCTTTATTGTTTAGCTTTATCGCCTGACGGTAGAACTGTTGCTACAGGAGGATACAGTGAGTCTATTAAGATTTGGGATTCATCGACTGGGAAGTTGATTCTTGCTTTTAAGGGGAATAAATATCGAGTGAACAGTCTTGAGTTCAGTCCTGACGGAACAAAACTTGTAGGTAGCGGTGAGGATTCGCTTGTAAAAATCTGGGATGCCAAGACAGGAAAAGAACTTATTGAGTGCAAGGGGCATAAGACTGGTATATTGAGTGTTGTATTTAGTCCCAAAGGCGACAGAATAATGAGTGGTAGTAAAGATAGGACGATTAAAATATGGAGTTCACAGAACGGGGAATTACTTCATACTTTGCAGAATGAAAAAAATTATGTAAATAGTGTTTCATTCAGCCCGGATGGCAAAAGTATTGCATGTACAAATGGTAATATTGTTAAATTATGGAGACTATCAGAGTAGCAAGCGTAGGATGAATGGTCTAAAACAAAACGTGTTCTGAAAATTAAAACTCATCACTAAAAATCGTTCTACCGAAGGTGTTTATTAAAGAAATCGCGGACCAGGGTGTTGCGCCTTGTATCAAAGAATGATTCGCCTCCATGAGCACCGCCATGGACTACTTCAAACTGGACTGGTAGGTTGTTTTCCTTATACTTCGCATGCACTTCGTGCGATTGATTGATCGGCACTTGTGGGTCTTGATCGCCGTGGATCAACAGCAGTGGTGGATCATTGTCATCTACATGAAAGACCGGGCTAGCGAGCCGAGCGAGGTCAGGAAGCTTGTCAGGTACGTCACCCAATAGAAGCTTCAATGCCGGGACTCGAACACTCAGGCCATGCGGAGTCGACTGATGCAGTATGGTCAGAAAGTTGGTAGGGCCGTAGTAATCGACAACCGCCTGCACAGACGAGGACTCATCGTCATGATCTCCAATGTTGCCTTCTAACGCTTGATGACCGTTGGTCATGCCAATCAAAGCCACTAGATGGCCGCCCGCTGACGAACCGGCAATCCCGATCAACTCTGCGTTGATTCCATACTTTGATGCTTTTGCCCGCAGAAAGCGAATAGCCGCTTTGCAGTCGTGAACTTGTGCCGGAAATCTGGCAACAGGTGACAAGCGATAATCGACGCTCGCAACCGCGAACCCGTCTTTGACAAGGTTCATCAAAGACATCTTCGCTTTTGAACCGGCTCGCCAAGCACCTCCATGCACCCACACCACAAGCGGCGGATTCTTCACGTCTTTTGGCACGTACAAATCGAGCAGCAATCGATGCCCATCGATCTCGGCGTATTCGATGTTGTCGAATCGTTGGAAGTCATCCCCCATAGCGACAGCCGAACAGGTCAGCTCCGCCGCCACAAGAATCACCACGAGTGCAATCAAACTCGGTCTCATCGTTCGTTTTCCTCTATCAGAAAAATAGGACAGATGGTCTCTAACAAAACGTGTTCTGAAAATTATAACTCATCACGAGAGATCGTTCCACTGAATGAGAAACGCGTAGCTGCCAAGCGTTGGGGTTTCGATTGAATTGATTGGTGGTGGGCATTACAATCAGTTAGAAGATTCTTCGGTATAGACCATCCATCCTAAAAAACTTAACACGGAACTGCCGGTCACGCTTTCTCAGTTGAGCTTAATTTCTAGTCGTATAAAGGCTTATTCATGACACTTGATATCCATTTTGAATTAATTGCAGATCCCAATGACGATCTTTGTGAGGCGGTTAATTTTCAGCTGCGGACACACAACCAGACCTCCAGTCCTGTGCATTGGAAAAAAAGAGAGTTGGATGAGAATCAACCGCAACCGCTTAATATCTTTGCCTTTGATGCGGACAAAAATGTAGTCGGCGGGCTGTTTGCTACCACACAATTTTCCTGGCTGAAAATCGAGATCATGGCAACCGCTCTAGAATTGCGAGGGCAGGGCGTAGGCCTATCGCTTCTGACCAAAGCCGAGGAAGCCGGAAGAGAACGCGGCTGCAAATATGCGTTCACCGATACCATGGAGTATCAAGCACCGGAGTTTTATAAGAAAGCAGGTTACCGAGTGAATGGAGAGTTTGAAGACTGGGACTCGCATGGGCACAAGAAGTTCTTCTTTGTGAAGGATTTGGTGGACAAGTAAAGTAGGGTGACCGATGGGTGACACTGACAAAATTTTACACAACCAACAACCCCTTTCGTGTGCCACTGGCATCTTGCCAGTGCGAAGCTCGTACCATCTTACTGAACTTGAGACATTGAAGCACAACAAATCAACTTGTGTTAAAATCATGGAACTCATCAATCGACCGTAGCACACACTGGCAGGATGCCAGTGGCACACCAGAAGGATTTTTGGTTGCTTTGAATTTTCACCAGTGCCACACCGGCGCTATGTTAGCAGGGCAACCGCATTGGGTTATAAACTTCTATTCTTCTAAACAAAATTGCTCTTGGGTAACTTCACATGAAATCGACTTTATCAAACCTCTTGTTTTTATCAGGGCTATTAATCCTTTGTTCTGGATGTGGAGAGAGTAAAGAGGACTTATTAACAAAAATAGATTTGCAGCACATTGGCTTGCAGTACCACAACTTCATCGATATTTACAAATCTGTTCCGACAGATGAAGAGCATTTTTTAAGTTATGATGACCCCTATGGATTTAAGGAGGGGCAGCAGGTTTGCAAGGCTGCGCTTGACAGTGGTAATTACGTTGTACTCTGGTCGTATGATGTCAGGTTAGACCTCAAAAATAACAGCCAAGTAATTCTCGGTTATCAAAAGGACGTTCCAGAAAAAGGTGGGTATGTTCTCTTTGCTGATGGGAGTGCAAAAAAACTCACCAAAGAAGAGTTTACTGGCACTTCCAAAGCTGAGCCTACTGTTACAAGTCAAGTCGAACCTGTTCCTCGACTCAACTCGGGAGAAAACCTTGAAACACAGCAAAATATAGCAGCGTATCAAGATGTTCTCGCAGAATTATTGGAAACAAAACGTGAACGGGAAACTGTACACAAAGAAAAGCAGAAACGGCTAAAGGAACTCACAAACAAAATAGAAGGGAAGCCTCTTACTGAAACGATCAAGCTTCGCTCAGAGGCCAGCGATATTCGCCTTGAACTCAAAGAACTGTCTGGGCAGATGGAAGCATCTCAATTTATGATAATAAGCTTGACTAAAGCTCTACAAGAACTGCAAAGCAAGCGGTAGTCTATCGGGCTTGTCTCAACTCCGTTTCAATCATCGAGGGTGGTACGTTTTTAGAAGAAGAGTTCGCCGATAATGATTGACACCACACAATCAGGTGGATGGCGGCAAAGCGTTGGTGTTTTAATTGAATTGATTAGTGGTTGGCGTTACAATCGGTTGGATGATTGTTCGGTGTAGACCATCCACCCTACTTAGCTTTAAGGAAAAATCATGGCACGTGGCAAAAAAATCAACCCAGCAATTATCATCATAGTTATCGTTCTGATTCTCTTCATCATTCCCACTTGCATTTGTGGTGGATTCTTCGTTGTTGGCTTGGGAACCGCGGTGCAAATGGAAAGCATGGAGCAAAACGCCCGAGATGAAGTTCAGCGGATGAGCGAAGAGATTCAAGATATTGAATCGGAAGCCGAAGCTCCCTCGCTTGAAAATCCAAGCCCCCAGCAATTGCGGATCGAAGTAGAGACCTCTATCGAAGACGAGTGGAAGCGTCTTGAAGAAGAGTTCGATTTGAAATCTATTCCAGAGTAAAATAAGGACATTGACATTCAATCTTTGGACCCAAATATCCGACCTGAAAAATAGTTTAAATTGTCAAAGATCTAAAGTTGGACGGGTGACACTGACAAAATTTTACCCAACCAACAACCCCTTTCGTGTGCCACCCTTAAACACCAACGGTGTTTTACCCCAAAGCCCAGGGTCAGCCCATCGTCGCGCCACCCTGGGAACTTGATTCTTGAGAAACCTACCCTGTAGGGGTTGAACACGAATCGGCCCGTTGTTCAACACTTTCAGCGTTGGTCTTAATATACATCACAACCCAGGGTACGCGTTCCTGCTCCGCAGTCACACGAACCCTAGGCTCTGGAGTTCAACACCGTTGGTGTTGTGGTGGAGAATGGATGTTGCCAATAGGATCTTCTTCTCGTCGTGTGCCACTGGCATTTTGCCAGTGCGGAAGCTTGTATCCACCCGACTATTTAATTAATGGAAGCAGAACCGATCAAATCCACTAACCCCGTTTCAGTGGGTAACTACAACGGTTAAACTAGTAGTATCAAATAAATGGGCAATTAACGAGTTAGGTCGCTACTAATGCTGGCACAGTTCGGGTTCAAAATAAGGAAATGCTTAACATTCATAAGTGTTTTTTCCGATTGTAAATCAAACGAACATTGCCTGTACTGCTGTATATGTTATAATAGGATCAACATACCGGGTGTTTCCCTCCTATCGCCGCAGATAGTGACAGACATAATGGCCCGGTTTTTTTTATGCGCGGACCCCATTGCCCCACCTCTATTTAAGAGGGGCAATTGTGAATAATTCGAACACAAAGAAGTCTTTCTCAAAGCCGTGGCTGTCTTACGATGCTCAAATCACCTTGCTCCAAAATCGTGGACTCATAATCGACGACAAGGCCAAAGCATGGAAATTTATTTCGCATATTAATTACTATCGATTCAGCGGTTACTGCCTCGCGTTTGAGACTGAGAGACACACTCTAAAAGAGGGAACGACTTTTGATCAAATCTGTGAAGCCTATCGGTTTGATACCACTTTAAGAGATTTACTCTTTGAAGCAGTTGAAGCCATAGAACTCGATTTCAGAACAATTATTGCACATAGCTTTGGAGAAAATCCAGGGCCATTTGGCTACACGGACGCGTCAAGTTTTGATCCTCGATTTTCACATATGACTTGGCTTGAGCGATTAGAGGAGGAGGTTGAAAGATCCCGAGAACTCTTTGTGTCGCAGTTTAAGCACAAGTACACTGAATACCCACTTCTTCCAATCTGGATGATGATGGAGATCATGTCGTTCAGCAATCTGTCCCTCATGTACAAAAATTTACTTAGAGACTATCAGAAACCCATTGCCAATCGCTACAAATTGCAGCCACGTACTCTCAAAAGCTGGATTCACCATATTGTCTACATCAGAAATCTCTGTGCCCATCACTCTCGGATATGGGACCGGGACTGGAAAATTAAACCCAACTTGCCGCCCGCTAATCATTGGAATCCCCCACTGATCTCCAATAACTCAAGCTTGTTTGTAACACTTCTGATATTGAAGAAGATGATGGACTGTGTGCCAGCAATTAGAAACAGCTTTGTACAAGATTGGAAAACTCGCATCATGCAGCACATCGATAACCCTCCACCAGTCTCGAATGCAAATGAACGGATGGGCCTGACTGTGAACTGGAAAGCGCATCCAATCTGGCGCAACTAACGAGCGACACCACAGTTCAAGAATACTGCGTCGTGTGCCACTGGCATTTTGCCAGTGCGGAAGTGTTAGATTTTTGTGGAAAACGCTGGAGTAGTGTGATATATTTGGTTGTTCTGCTGTCAACTACATCGATACCAATTAGAGATCCAAGATGGGCCATCATATTTCGGCGATTATTTCAAAGGCACCTTATAATGAAGAAGCTGCTAAAGAATATGATTTGCCGGTGTTTGTCGAAAAAGGGTTTGCCATTGATGGTTTAGATGCATCTCATTCGGATTACTGGACTGAGAAGCTTAATCTTGAATACCTGGAAGAGAGGATAATTGTTCTCGACTCTGTCACCACGCATCATTTTTCTCAGGCATTATTCGAAAACCAAGTCTATGCGATCATCAATACCGATTACTTAGGCGGCAAAGGTGATCAGGCCGCCAGTGTTTACCAAGAGGGACAGATAATTTATTCGAGCGAGAGAGAACGATTGGGACCAATTAACCATGCGTTGAAACTGATCGGTGTCAAAAAACCATTGTTGGGTGACCGATTTACTTCGATTGGATTAGCAAAGTATCGGTGGTTTGATGATCACTTCGAGAAGTATGAAGACTTGTAATAGAGAAAAATCAGGAATAAATGTCTAAGCTACAAACAAATCGTGATTTATATCTTGCAGTAGAAAGCCTTGTCAGTCGGTTTAAATCCAACAGCCGCTCACTTGAACAATTCTTGCTTGCTCTTTTACGAGCTACTGAACCTTTCAGTAGTTCTGAATGTCTCTCACTTGATGATTTTTATGGCTTGATATCTGAGTCTTTTACCATTGAGCCTTACCAATTTGAGCACAAGTGGCTTGGGCTATACGATCAATTTCCAACTGAATCATCGGACTTCGATGGGTGGTGCGGAACATTAAAACAGCAGATCGTTGACCTTCACGAAATGGAGGAATGCGGAGCATTGGAGAACAAGTATCGTAGTCTTGGTATTCAGTCACCTCGTGGTTCACAATGGTATAATTTCGTTCCTGTGGACTACCTAGAATGTGCGATGGCTGGATCAATTGAAGATGCTAACATCGATGAGTTCTCTCTAGTTACATGGGAACAATTTAAAGGCTTTATTTATTGTGGCCAGATATATGAGTAAGGTAAACAAAAAGAGTAGTTGAATCATCATGGCACGTCGTAAGGAATTAAAAAATATCGCAGCAGGCATCGTAGGCTCTTTCATTAGTAGAAACAATGATATCGATGGTTATTGGGGGATTGGGAAACTCTATAGCTTTGCAAAACTGAAACAAGTAGAAATGGTTCAACTTGATCTATTGAACTTAACAATAACCCCTGCATCAAAAAAGTTTGTATCGCTAGTTAATCTTTGGAACTCAAAGTTGACAAACCATCTTGAAAGAAGGGATATTCCGAGTTCATGGATCCAGTCAGTGATTGTTACAGCAAAATTCAACGAAGAATATGATCAAATGTATCATCTCTGGAGATCAGTACCCGGCGACAATTGCATTTGCACATGCGAGATCAAAGTGGACAATGGTAGAGTCTATTTGGCGACAGTGAGCACAAACTGTTATTCCTCATAATCCAGATAGAGCAATGCGCAGAGGATGATTTAATTGATTAAAGCAAAACGGATCAAGTTGTGTTAAAATCTAGATGATCTGTAATTAAATGCAGCACACACTGACGGAACTATTATGCGAGCTATTGTCAGCACAACATGCACAAACTCCGGTTCACCAAGAATTGATGGCACAAGACTCACGTGCGCCAATGTCACGCAGTCGCTTTACTATGGATACGAATTCTCGCTAGATGAGTACCTTGCCACGTACGAATACCTTTCACGACCTGATATTCTTAACTGTTTGCAATATTGTGCCACGCAACAATGCATAACTGACAATGTCCACAGCTTCTGCCAACAATGTACACTCGACAAGCGACCAAAAGACCCTGAACTTACACGTAAGTACGACGAATTCTATAAGGATGAATCTGATGCTAACGAAACAGAAGATGTGTGGCGGATTGCTGAACAAATACTGGCTAAATACAATTCTTGCAAGTGATGTAGGCTGGATGACACACTGATGAATATCTTAGAACTCAATATAGACTTAGACAATTCACTATCAGTCTCTCAAACAAATAAATTTTGGGATGAATTTATCCTAGATGCTATAGAAAAGAACAATTTGCAGTATGGAGGATTGAACCATGGATTTGTAGAGCCATCCGGAGATTTCATCATAGGTGAGTCGCACAGTGAACTCATACAATCTTGGCTAAAATCTAGAGACGAAGTGATAAGTTTCTCGGTGAGAATTATCGAAGACGCTACATAACCTAATCACCTCTTGCTGGCTGCGCCGCCCCGATAGCCGAGCTATCGGGGGTACCCGTGGTTTCTTTTCAATCGAATCCATTTTTTAACCCGGCGGGCCTTACATTCGTTTTGTAAACTGAACCAGAGTTCGGTTCAAATTTTACCGAACAAACTGGGGTCATTTTTATAAAGGACAAGCGGGTGGTTGAGCAGATAATTTTTGCTGAGAACAGGTTTCTACTGGGGGGAAAGGTCGCGTTTTCGACGTGTAGAAAACTGGCGAATTGGACATTTGTCCATGGACGAATAATTGGCCAATGGATGAATTTTGGTTCACTCCAATCGACCCAGAAATTGCGGTTGCCGTAAGTCGTTTAACTGCCGTAGTTACGACGATGCAAAAATCGGAGAAGTGGCCCATTTCCCGTTTGAAAAGGGATGATTTAGCGACTCAAAATTTATCCACTGGACAAATCCGCCGCAGCAGAGGGGTTTTCTGGGGAAATTAGCTAATGGATGTATTTGGTCAAATGGGCACGTGAATTCCAAACTATTTAACTGATCCAAAGCATGCCCACTCGAAAGCGCGAGGGCATGGCACACTAGCACCCGGTTATTTTTCTACTTCCAACACTTCATTCACTACTGGGGCTTGGTGTGAGTGTAAATGCGGTGGTTCTAGATACCCGATGGCGTAGGCAACTCCGACTCCAACTAGTAGCAAGATCGATAGCTTCCAGCGATCATGCGAGTGGAATTGGACTTCAGGCAAAATATCTCCCAGGGCCAGGCAGATGAAGACGCCGGCTGAAAAACCGAGGGCACAGCCGACCACGTAGTGTTGGGTGTCGCCGAAGTTGGAGAGGCTGTTCATAAACAAGATCACGCCGATAGGGCACATACTGGCGTAGCCGATGTTGACGAGGTTGATTGCTTTGGGCGACCACTTGCTGGCTCGCATCACGAAGGTGATCGATAGTGCATCAAGCGGTTTGTGCAGCACCACGCCGAGGAAAACACCGATGCCGACTAATCCGTAAACTGGTTTATCGTGCGTGGCGGCCACTACGCTGGCGGCCAGGGCAATTCCATCGATGAGTGTGTGCAGGGCCAAGCCAAGAAAAATTCCTAACCAACGCATGGGCGAAGGATCGAGTTCGTGTGCGTGACCATGGTGGTGGTGATGATGGGGTTCGTGATCGCAGTTCTGATGTTCGTCTTCGACTGCTTCGGGGAACTCTTCTTCGATGGGTGCATGTTGATGAAAGTGAAAGACCCGCATCATGAAGAACATGGTGACCATGCCGATTAACATCGAGATCACCGCCGCATCCATCGAGCCACTTTCAGACGCCGCGTGCGGAAGCAAGTGCAGCACGCCAATGCCCAGCATTAACCCGCCGACAGCACTCATCACCAGCTGCATCCTGGTATGCGTTAAACGTACCATGCCTGGCAGCCAACCGCCGACCAATGAGGCGGTAACGATCAACGCACAATAAATTGTCAGGATGATAAAAACAGGGTACATAAGGCCGCTTAAAGTTTAGGTTGCACACTAGAGCGGCCTGGTAGTTCAAGCCAATCTACCCAAGTTACGTGGATTCTGGCGGATTACAAGGTCAAATGAATTGCGAAACTGGGATTTGACCATCTTAATAAATCACCCATAATTCAATTAAACAATTGCTGAATTGATGAAACGAAGCGAAACCCCTTCACAGCCCCAGGTTTGCCCATGCAATCGCTGCCCGAATGCCAAGCGGATGATCACGAAGATAATCGTGCGATACCGCTGCCCGACGAAATTTCTTGTAACACGGCCGCCGCTTTGTTCCGTGCGTTGGGCGAACCGTCTCGCTTGCAACTAGCGATTATTTTGGCCCAGCAAGAAATGTGTGTCACGCAACTGGCCAAAATTGTGAACGATAGTTTGCCGTCGATTTCGCAGCGGTTGAAGTTATTGAAGGCCGAACGCATTGTTACGTCTCGGCGAGAAGGCAAACATGTTTTCTATAAATTGGACGATGATCACATTGCCCAATTGATACGCAACGCCGTTGAACATGCAGGGGAGAAGTAGACAGCGTATGAATACTTCGATTGACCTAAAAAACCAACAACAGGTAAGTCTTCGCATTGCCGAGCTCGACTGTGCGGAAGAAGTGCGGCAACTCAAAGAGCGATTGCTGCCGCTGGCAGGCATCAATGATCTAAACTTTGATGTGATTCAAGCCAAGATGGTGGTGAAGTTTGATGCGACGCAATTGTCGATTGAAAAGATCATTGCGGAGATATCACAGTTAGGTATGACCGCCACGGTGGCCCCAGCGAAAGCTGGCAAGCGTCAAAATATTGAAACCACTGCCGCTGATCGAACCCGAGAAAGATATACCATCCGCGCTGCTGCGTTTATGGTGGTGGCAGTGGCGGTTCATTATTACGAATCAGGTTCAATGCTCTCGGTGATGAGTCATTCGACCCATTCGCACCAACCGGGCGAAAACATAATTGGCACGCCAATCACTTCGATCTTGCTTTACCTGGTGTCGATTTATTACGGCATTCGCTTTGTCTTTCCCAAAGCAATCAGTTCGGTTCGACGACTGAGGGCCGACATGAACTTGTTGATGGTGGTGGCAGTGATCGGGGCGATCATGATTGGCCAGTGGTTTGAAGCCGCGATGGTCACGTTTCTGTTTGCCCTTTCCTTACTGCTAGAACAATGGAGCATGAACCGGGCCCGACGTTCGATTTCGGCGCTGATGGAGCTAACGCCAGAGACTGCCAGCTGCCGGTGTTGTGAAGATGAACTGGTTGAGAAATCGGTTGATGTCGTTACGGTTGATACCATCTGCGTTGTCAAGCCGGGCGAACGTATTCCGCTCGATGGAATCATCGTGATAGGTAGCACGGCCATCGATCAATCGACAGTCACCGGCGAATCAATTCCGGTGGCCAAAACCGTGGATGATGTTGTGTATGCCGGAACCATTAATGGACAAGGAGCGATTGATTTTCGCGTCACGCATTCGGCAGGCGATACCGTGCTGGATCGCATCATTCACTTGGTCGAAGAGGCCCAATCCCATCGAGCCCCGAGTCAACAATGGGTCGAAACATTTGCCGCGTATTACACGCCGTCCATGATGCTATTGGCGGCAGTGGTCATGTTTATTCCGCCGCTGTATCTTGGGTTTACGTTAGAGATATTTGCGGCTTGGTTTTATAGTGCGTTGGTGCTGTTGGTAATTGCGTGCCCTTGTGCGTTGGTGATTGCTACGCCGGTTTCTATTGTGTCGGGCTTGACCTCTGCGGCCCGACATGGGGTGTTGATCAAAGGGGGTTTGGCCCTAGAAAACGCGGCGAAAATCAAATCGATGGTGTTGGATAAAACCGGCACGCTAACATACGGAAAACCGGAAGTCACCAAGATTGAAACGCTGGACGGGTTGAGTGAAACCGAGATTCTACAAATAGCCGTGAGCCTTGAATCGATTAGCAATCACCCCCTGGCAGTGGCGATTGTCGAGCATGCCAAACAACAAAATATCGAACCGAACAAGGTCACAGAGTTTCATGAACTACCCGGCCAAGGTGCTACCGGTAAAATTGATGACAAGCTCTATTTGGTCGGCAGTCGTTCGTTGTTGAACGCGCATTCGATTCCGCTTTCGGAAATTGAGAACAACAAAACATTTACACCTGCGACTACCGTTTATGTGGCCAATAACCATGGGTTGTTGGGCGTGATTTATCTTGAAGATCAATTGCGGGAAAATGCCAAGAGTACAATTCGGGAATTACACGCATTGGGTATTCGGCCCATCGCCATAATCTCTGGCGATCATGAACGATCGGTCTCAACCATTGCGAATCAATTGGATGTCGACCAACATGTTTCGCAAGCCATGCCAGAACAAAAACTGAGTGAGATTGATCAGCTACATCAACAGACGGGCAACGTGGCCATGGTCGGCGATGGCGTGAACGATAGCCCGGCCCTGGCGGCGGCTGATCTCGGAATAGCCATGGGCACCATTGGTAGTGACGCGGCCATTGAAGCGGCCGATATTGCATTGATGAGCGACGACATCAGCAAACTGCCTTGGTTGATTCGGCATGCGAAGAGAACGGTTCGCATGATCGGACAAAACATTGCCTTTGCACTGGTAGTCAAAGCGTTATTTGTACTGCTGGCGCTATTCGGCTACACCAACTTATGGATGGCCATTATTGCCGATACCGGGGTGTCACTGCTAGTGATTGCCAACAGTTTGCGATTGCTGAAGGGTTGAATTAATAGAACATATCAATCGTCTTCATCGGGTAGCCAATTTTGTGCTTGAAATTACGAAAAAAATTACCACCTGGGTGCCACTGGCTTCGCCAGTGTGAAGTGCAATTGGTATGTTTTTATGCAAATACATCGAACTAAATGTGATCAATGATATTCAATGTTTCATGATTTCAATGAAAAGTAAATGATGCAAACCGAACTCTAATTCAACACTGGCGAAGCCAGTGGCACCCGTGAAAGAAGTATAATTCAGGCGGATTTTTGCATACGATTCGCATTTGTGATTATATGGAAAAGATGCACTTCGCATGAAGATCGGGTACCGAGTTGGGCATAGAGAGGATGTCATTTCTTAATTGAATTCTGTTACAATATAAAATCACAGCTTACCCCAAGCCACTCTTCAGGAAACCAACGTGACCCCGATCTATCTCGATAACAATTCGACAACACCCATTGCACCAGAAGTGGCTGCGGTCATGACTGAGTGTTATGCGGCCCAGTATGTGAATCCGGCTAGTCAGCATCAACGGGGTCAACAGTCTCGGCGGAAGTTGGAAACCGCGAGAGAGACGATTGCCGAGATACTAGGGGCTGAAGTCACGAGCTTTCAAAGTGATACCGTGGTGTTCACCAGTGGCGGAACCGAAGCCAACAATCTGGCCATGTTTGGGCTGATTTCTCCCAACAATACTTCAGGCAATATCGTCATCTCATCAATTGAGCATCCTAGCATCATTGCAACGGCAGACGTAATGAAGCAGCGCGGCTATGAAATTCGTACCGCGAAGGTCGATCAACAGGGCACCGTGGATGTTTCGCATTGTTTGAGTTTAATCGATGAGCAGACCCAATTAGTCAGCATTATGCTCGGAAATAATGAAACTGGCGCATTGCAGCCGGTGGCCGAGATTGCCAAGGTTTGTCGTGAACGAAACGTACTCTGCCACACCGATGCGGCCCAAGTGGTGGGCAAACTACCGGTCAACTTTCGAGAGTTAGACGTCGCTGCAATGACCGTAACCCCCCACAAGCTGTATGGTCCACGTGGGATTGGAACGCTTTTATTGCGCCATGGAGTCGAATTGCAACCGCAAATACATGGGGGTTTTCAGCAACTAGGCGCTCGTCCAGGGACAGAATCGGTCGAATTAGCGGTCGGTTTTGCAGCAACTTTGGAGCTCTGGCAGCGTGAATCAGAGACTCGACCAGCCAAACTACAGCATTTACGAGACCTGTTTGAGCATAAATTGCTTGAAAAACTGCCCTGGATCGTCATTAACAGCTCTCAGGCTGCCCGGCTGCCGCACACCTCAAATATCGCGTTTCCAGGCGTTGACCGGCAGGCACTGATCATTGCCTTGGATATGGCAGGCGTCTACTGTAGTACCGGCTCAGCCTGTGCTTCTGGCTCCAGCGAACTCTCACCTGTGTTATTG